>JBFMAJ010000093.1:0-7554 GCA_040755775.1 Nitrospirota bacterium | reverse complement strand
GACAACGTGGACCAGCAGATGCTGGTCAAGCGGGCGTTTCGCCAGCATGCTCCGCCGGTTGAGCTGACGATTGCCGGCGACGCCGAGCGCTGCCTGGCCGCGATCCAGGAGCGCCAGTTCTCCGCGATTCTGCTCGATTACAGCCTGCCCAGGATCACCGGCTTGCAACTGCTGGCCACACTGCGCGGGCAGGGCTGCCGGGCTCCGGTCATCATGGTCACGGGCCAGGGGGACGAGACGATCGCCGTGGAGGCGATGAAGGCCGGCGCCTCCGATTATGTCGTCAAGAGCGAACATTATCTGACCGCGCTGCCGACGCTGGTGGACAAGGTGATCGAGCAGCACGCGATGAAGGGGCGGCTGGAACGGTTCCATCAGCGCCTTCAGCAGCTTCAGGAGCTCTCCGTGGCGGTCACGCGGCAGCTCCGGCTCAACGCCTTGGCCCAGGTCTTCGTGGACGGCGCCTGCGCCTTGACCGAATCGTCCTGCGGCGTCGTCATCTTCAACCATCACGGGCGGGATGAGGTGGAGCTGTGGGCCACGCACGGGCTGGAGCTGGAAGGAGCCGGCCCGCACGGCGCTCTGGCCGAGTTGGGCTTGTTCGGCCAAGCGCTGCAATCGGAAGGGGTCGTGCTGTTGAACCACTTGGCTTCAGGGGAGCCCCCGGCGGGCACGCCGCCCCACCGCCCCCGGATGGCGCGCGGCGCCACGCTGGCGATCCGGCGGGAGCGGGAGGTGCTCGGAGTCCTGGTCATCGGCAACCCCAAGGGCGACCGGGACTATGATCAAGACGATCAACAGCTCCTGGCCACGCTGGCCTCGCACGTGGTGACCGCCACCGAAAATGTGCGCTTCGTGGAAGAGGCGCAGCGGCAGGCCAGCACCGACTTCCTGACGGGGTTGTGCAACCACCGAGAGTTTCAGCGGCGGCTGGAAGACGAGTTGGTTCGCTCGCAGCGGTACGGCCATGAATGCTCGCTGCTCCTGCTCGACATCGACCATTTCAAAAATTTCAACGACACCTACGGCCACCTGGTGGGCGACGAGGTGCTGCGGCTGGTCGGGCAGCAGATTCGCGGAGCGATCCGGCACGGCATCGACCTGCCGGCGCGCTACGGGGGAGAGGAATTCACCCTCATTCTGCCGGAAACCGGCGCCAAGGGGGCGCTGATGGTCGCCGAACGGGTTCGGGAACGGATCGCGACGGCGGGATTTGAAGCGCAAGGCGGCGTGAACGCGCCGGTCACGGTCAGCATCGGGGTGGCGAATTTTCCGAACGACGCGGCCACGCGGCCGTCGCTGATCCAGAAGGCCGATCAAGCGCTCTATTTCGCCAAACAAGCCGGCCGCAATCAGGCTTGCGCCTATTCCCAGACGCTGAAATCGGCGATTGAGAACAATCACGAAAAAGTGACCGAGCTGTTGCTTTCCAACGACCTGAAAATGATCTATGACCTCGCGTCGGCCATCGATGCGAAAAGCCCTTATCTGCGGGGCCATTCGGAGGCCGTCGCCAAACTGGCCATCGCGTTCGGGGAGCAGCTCGCCGTCGGCGAAACGCAGAAGGAAAGCCTGATGATCGCGGCGCTGCTGCACAATATCGGCACCATCGCCATTCCCGAGCACATCATGAACAAGCTGGGGCCGCTGAGCGAGGAAGAGCGGCAGGTGGTGGAGGCGCACCCGGGCATCGCCGAAGCGTTATTGACCAAGGTGCCCTATTTGAACCAAGTGATCCCGGCCGTCATCTACCACCACGAGCGATATGACGGCACCGGCTATCCCAAGGGATTGCGCGGCGACGAAATTCCGTATCTGGCCCGCATTTTGGCGGTCGTGGTCGCCTATCAGGCCATGCGATCGGTGCGTCCCTACCGGCGGCGGCTGACCCATGAGGAAGCCGTCGCCGAGCTGCGGCGGCACGCCGGCGCCCAGTTCGACCCGCAGGTGGTCGAACGATTCGTCCAGTTTGTGTCGTCGGCCGGTTAGCCGCGTGAGCGAGTCCCGGCCAAGGCCCGGCGATCTGGGGATGATGGCATGAACATTCTGTTGGTTGAAGACAACGAGGATCACGTCCGCCTGATCAAGCGCATGCTCGCGGAAGGCCTGGGCGGGGCGTGCGACCTGAAGTGCGAGAGCCGGCTGTCGGGGGGACTGCAGTGCCTGGCCGCCGGCGGCATCGATGTCGTCCTGCTGGATCTGACGCTGCCGGACGCCGGCGGCGTTGACACCTTCGTCAAAACCCATCAGCACGCCCCCGCCATCCCGATCGTCGTCCTGAGCGCGAACGACGATGAAGCGATCGCGATCAACGCCGTGCAGCAGGGCGCGCAAGACTATCTCATCAAGGGCAGGATCGACAGCCATTTGCTGGTCCGCGCCTTGCGGTACGCGATTGAGCGTAAACGGCTGGAGCAGCGGCTGCTCTTTCTCGCCAATCATGACAACCTGACCAATCTTCCGAACCGGTTGTTGATGGCCGACCGCCTGCATCAAGCGCTGAGCCGGGCTCCCTGGCGGAAACGGACGCTGGCGGTGCTCCTGCTCGACTTGGATCACTTCAAGCGGATCAACGACACGTTGGGGCACACGGTCGGCGACCACCTGCTGCAAGCGGTCGCGAAGCGCCTCGGCGAGTGCTTGCGCGACGGCGACACCGTGGCCCGGCTGGGCGGCGACGAATTTGCGATCCTTCTCCTCGACATGGCCTCGGCCCAGGACGTCCCGGTCGTGGTGCAGAAGATTCTCGAGGCCTTCGGCAAACCGTTCGTCGTCAAGGAGCAGGAGATTTTTGTAACGACGAGCATCGGGGTCAGCCTGTACCCCAACGACGGCAAGGACACCGAGACGTTGCTCAAGCACGCCGATATCGCCATGTACCGGGCCAAGGAGCTGGGCCGGAACAATTACCAACTCTTCTCCCCGGAGATCAACGTCATGGCGCTGGAACGGCTGGCGTTGGAAACCGACCTCCGCCGCGCCCTGGAGCGCAATGAGTTGTCGTTACACTATCAGCCCCGGGTGGATTTGGCCACGCGCCGGATCAACGGCATGGAAGCGCTGCTGCGCTGGCACCATCCCACGCGGGGAGCGATCCCGCCGGGCACGTTTATTCCGATCGCCGAGCAAACCGGGTTGATTCTGCCGATCGGCCAATGGGTACTCCGGGCCGCCTGCGCCCAAAACAAAGCCTGGCAGGAGGCCGGCCTCCCGCAGATCCGGGTCAGCGTGAACGTCTCGACCCGCCAATTTCACCAACAGCGCCTGGCTCAGCTCGTCGCCGACGCCCTGAATCAGGCCCGCTTAGAGCCCCGGTTTTTGGAGCTGGAGCTGACCGAAAGCCTCATGGAAGAGGCGGAGGAAACCATTAAGACGCTGCGGGTGCTGAAGTTCATGGGCATCGAGCTGTCGATCGATGATTTCGGCACCGGCTATTCCTCGCTGAGCTATCTGAAGCGCTTTCCGGTCGACCGGTTGAAAATCGACCAATCGTTCATGCGCGATCTCACGACGGACCGGGATAACGTCGCCATTGTCACGGCGGTCATCGCCCTGGCCCGGACCATGAATCTCACGGTGCTGGCCGAGGGCGTTGAAACGGACGAGCAAATGGAGCTGCTGCGCGGCCTTCGGTGCGATGAAGGGCAGGGGTATCTGTTTTGCCGGCCGCTGCCGCCGGACGAAGCCGCGCGGGCGCTGTCCCGGGGGTCGTTGTAACCGCGCTTGTAATCCCGTGGAGCCGGGTATACAATGCCATCCCGATGCGATCGCAGTCATGCGTGAACCGGAGACGCTGAGATGGAGCCGAAGCGAATTCTGATTGCGGACGATTCCCCGACGGTGCGCATGGCCTTGACCCGGGTGCTGCAAAAGGCCGGCTACGACGTCGCCGGCGTGGCCGACGGCGGCGAAGCCGTCAACCGGCTGCAGAGCGAGCGCTTCGACCTGTTGCTGCTCGACGTGGAGATGCCGGTCATGAATGGGTTCGAGGTGCTGAAGCTCATTCGGGAAAACAAGGTGAAGAATCCCGCGCCCGTGCTGGTCGTGACCGGGGCGCGCAAAAGCTTGGGCGAGGTCCATGAACTGCGGGGGCTGGGTGCCCAGGGCTACGTGGACAAGGGCATGGCGGAAGCAGAGCTGCTCTTCCGGATCCAGCGGGTCTTTCAGGGCATCGACGACACGCTGGCGTAGCGAGGGCCCGGCGCCCGGCCGCCGGATTCCAACCTTTACTTCTGTCGAGATCGTCGCCCCGCCCGGCTCGTCCGCTTAACGGACCGAACGGGAGCCTCTCCCCCTGACTGTAATCGCCGCAACAGGCCGGGACGAACCACGCCCCGCTCAGTAATGATGCCCGTGATCAGCGCCGCGGGGGTGACATCGAACGCCGGATTCCAGACCGGCACGCCCTTGGGCGCCGTGGCCGCGCGTCCCGATCCCGACGGGATGGTGGTCACCTCGTCCGGATCGCGCTGCTCGATCGGGATCTGCGTGCCCGAGGCCAGGCTGAAATCGATCGTCGAGACCGGCGCCGCGACGTAAAACGGAATGCGGTGGGCCTTGGCCAGCACCGCCACGCCGTAGGTGCCGATCTTGTTCGCCGTGTCGCCGTTGGCCGCGATCCGGTCGGCGCCGACGATGCAGAGCTGCACGTTCTTGTCCCGCATGGCGCTGGCGGCCATGTTGTCGGTAATCAAGGTGCAGGGGATCTTGTCCTGCATCAGCTCCCAGGCCGTCAGCCGCGCGCCCTGCAAGACGGGGCGCGTTTCGTCCACGAAGACGTGCACCCGCTTGCCGGCCTCGACGGCCGCCCGGATCACGCCCAGCGCCGTGCCGTAGCCGGCGGTCGCGAGCGAGCCCGTGTTGCAATGGGTGAGCACGTTGGCGCCGTCGGGAATGACCCGCTCGCCGGCCTGTCCCATCCGCTGGTTGATGGCGATGTCTTCCTCCAACATATGGCGGGCCAGCGCGATCAATTCCCGCTGCAGTGCCTGAACGGAGGCCGCGTGGCTCTCGCGAGCGGTCCGCTCCACGCGGTCCAGCGCCCAGAAGAGATTGACGGCCGTCGGGCGGGCCGAGCGCAAATCGCCGCAGACGGCCTTCAGTTGCGCAAGGAAGTCGGCCCGGTCGCGGGCGCGAAGCTGGCCTGCGCCCAGCGCGGCGCCCATGGCCGCGGCCACGCCGATGGCCGGCGCCCCGCGCACCCACAATTCACGAATCGCCCGGGCCACCATGCGATGGTCCGTGCAATCGCGGTAGATCACCGTGTGCGGCAGTTGCGTCTGGTCCAGGATCCGGACGTGATCCTGCGCCCATTCAATCGTCGGTATCATTGGACTGGCTTCATGAATCTTTAAAAGTATCGGGGCGACAGGATTTGAACCTGCGACCCCCTGCTCCCGAAGCAGGTGCGCTACCAGGCTGCGCTACGCCCCGTACAATGGCTCACAGTAGGGAGTCAAGATAACAAGAACCTTTTCTGAAGTCAAACGAAGGGCAACAAGTTTTGGCCGACGAACCATGCACGATCTCCCGCGCTTGTAATTTCATCGAGCGCAGTATAGAATGCCAGGCGCGGCGATGGCTACGGCGAAGCGGTGGGATAAGAAACGGCGGGAGAAGCCCGCCGCGGGCGGACGTCGCGCGCGCAAGGGAGACGACGAGGCGACGCCGACGCTGGACGAGGAAGAGCGGGCCGTCGACGCCGGGGCTTTTTCGGCCTTCACCGAGGTCGCCGAAGAGGAATCCGGGGAGGTCAGCGAGGAGTCGGACGCCGAGCCGGTCGAAGAATCGATCAGCCGCGAAGAGCCCGACGCCGTCAAGAGTTACCTGAAGGAAATCCGCCGCTGGGAGCTCCTGACCTACGAGCAGGAGCAGTCGCTCGCCAAGCGCATCGCCAAGGGCGACGGCCGGGCCCGCCGGCGGATGATCGAATCGAACCTCCGCCTCGTCGTCAGCATCGGCAAGCGCTACATCAACCGCGGCCTCCCGTTTTCCGACATCATCGAAGAAGGCAACCTCGGCCTCATCAAGGCGGTCGAGAAGTTCAACTACAAGAAGGGCTTCAAGTTCAGCACCTACGCCTCCTGGTGGATCCGCCAGTCGATCGAGCGGGCGATCATCAACCAGAGCAAGCTGATCCGCCTGCCGGTCCACGTGGTCGAGCGGATCAATCACTACCTGTCCGCAATGGAGGATCTGATGCAGGAGCTCGACCGCGAGCCCACGGTCGAGGAGCTGTCGCGCCAGATGCGGTTTGAGCACGGCCAGATCGTCGAGCTGCAGCAGGTGATCCGCAAGACCTACTCGCTGGACAGCCCCGTCGGCGCGCAGCAGGAGGCGACGCTCAAGGACGTGATCATCGATCATTCCCAGATGCTGCCGTCGGCCACGGCCGAGGGGGTCAAGCAGCGGGAGGAGATTTTCGAGTGGATCAAGGGGCTGCGCGACACGGAGAAGCGGGTCATCACCATGCGCTTCGGCCTGGACGGGGCGGAGCCCCAGACGCTCGAGGAGATCGGGCAGGTGCTCGGCCTGACCCGGGAGCGGGTCCGGCAGATCGAGGCGGCGGCGCTGCAAAAGCTCCGCTCCATCGTGACGGCGCAGATGACCGAGTACGAGGAAAACCTATGACGGCCCGCCAGCCCCTGCCCGCCGGGCAGGCGGGGGCCGAGGGGCGGCTGACCGGAACGGGAGACGGCATGGTGGATTTAAAAACGAAGATCCGCGAGATCCCGAATTTTCCCAAGGAAGGGATTCTGTTTTACGACATCACGACCCTGTTGAAAGAGCCCGACCTGTTCCATCGGATCATTGAAAAGCTGGCGAAATTGTACGAGGACGAGCAGATCGACAAGGTGGTGGCGATCGAATCGCGCGGCTTCATCCTGGGCGCCGCGCTGGCCTACCGGCTGAAGGCGGGCTTCGTGCCGGTGCGCAAGGGGGGCAAGCTGCCCAGCGACGTCTATGAGACCGAGTACAATCTGGAGTACGGCTCCAGCCTGCTGGCCATTCACCGCGACGCCATCGCCTCCGGCGAGCGCGTGGTGATTGTGGACGATTTGCTGGCGACCGGCGGCACGATCACGGCCACGATCGATCTCGTCAAGCAACTGGCCGGCGTCATCGTCGGCGTCGCGTTTCTGATCGAATTGACGTCGCTGCGGGGGCGCAACCGGCTCGACGGCTACCAAGCGATCTCCCTCGTCTCCTACTGACGCGGGGCCGCTTATCCCCTCGGATGATACCGTCGGTGGACGGTTTTCAGCTCGCCTTTGGTCAAATGCGTGTAGATCTGGGTGGTGCGGATCGTGGCGTGGCCGAGCATGGCCTGCACGGCCCGCAGGTCGGCGCCGCCCGACAGCAGATGGGTGGCGAAGGAATGGCGAAGGGTATGCGGTGACAACGGCGCGTCGACGCCCGCCGAGCGGGCGTATTTCTTCAGCAGGTGCCAGACCGATTGGCGCGTCAGCAGCCGGCCGCCGCGGCCGACGAACAGGTCGTCGCCGGCCCGCGCGCGGGGAAACCGGCCCCGTCGGCGCTGTTTGTTGGACCGGC
>JBFMAJ010000092.1:0-7601 GCA_040755775.1 Nitrospirota bacterium | reverse complement strand
TGCACGGAGACCTGGTCCATCGATGGGGGTGGTTGAGCGAAGCGCAGCTGCTCGACGCCGTGGCCGTCGGTCAGGTGACTCCAGGCCCGCTGTTTACGACGGCCACCTTCATCGGCTATCTGTTGGCCGGCCCAGGCGGCGCGGCGGTGGCCACGGCCGGCATTTTCCTGCCGGCATTTTTCTTCGTGGCCATCAGCGGGCCGCTTGTGCCCAGGCTGCGCCAATCGGCCGCCGCGGGGGCCTTTCTTGACGGGGTGAACGTGGCGGCGCTGGCGTTGATGGCCGTGGTCACCTGGCAATTGGGATCGGCCGCCATCCGGGATCTTCCGACGAGCTCGCTGGCCGCGGCGAGCGCCTTCCTGCTGATGGTCCTCCGCGTCAATTCGGCCTGGCTGGTGATTGGCGGCGCCGCCGCGGGCGTTCTGATCGAGGGATGACACGGGTTCGGTATGGTAATGTAGAAACAAAGGGGGTCTGAGATGTCCTCCGTCCGCATGATCAAAAAGGTCTGGAAAAGCCAGCCGACCATCGAGGGTGCGGGTGTGCACCTCAAACGCGCTTTCGGCTTCCATGAGGTGCCGCAGCTTGATCCCTTCCTGTTGCTCGATGACTTCCGTTCCGGCAATCCGGACGACTACAGGCGGGGATTTCCCTGGCATCCGCACCGCGGCATCGAGACGATCACCTATGTGCTCGATGGAGAAGTGGAGCATCAGGACAGCATGGGCAACGGCGGCGTGATTTCATCGGGCGACCTTCAATGGATGACGGCGGGCAGCGGCATTCTTCACCAGGAGATGCCGAAAGGGGATCGGAAGGGAAGGATGGATGGGTTCCAATTGTGGGCGAACCTGCCCGCGAAGTCCAAGATGATGGATCCTCGTTACCGCGACGTCAAAAGCGGCACGGTGCCTGTCGTAAAAACGACGGATGGAGCCACGGTCCGCGTCATTGCGGGGACGGTTGAGAGCGTGCGGGGCCCCGTTGGGGATATTGTGATCGACCCGGAATATCTGGATGTCGCCTTGCCGGCGGGAAAGGTCTTTACGCACCCGGTGAAGACTGGACACACGGTGTTTGCCTATGTCGTTGAGGGTGAAGGCTATTTTGAGCCGGGGCGCGATCCCTTTGCCCATGAAGCCGTGGGTGCGACGCTCGTCCTGTACGGTCCCGGCGATCGTGTCGTGGTCACCACCGAGAAGCACCACGTGCGCTTTTTGCTGGTATCCGGACAGCCCCTCCGCGAGCCGGTGGCCTGGTACGGGCCTATTGTCATGAACACCAAGGAGGAGTTGCGGATTGCCTTTGAAGAATTCGACAAGGGCACGTTCGTGAAGCACTCCCAAAGATAAAAGTCGGAACCTTAGCCGGGTTGGCGGATGGCGAGTGATGATCAACGTCAAGCGAGTCTATGACACGCCCGAGCCGAACGACGGCGCCCGTTTTCTGGTGGACCGTCTTTGGCCGCGAGGGGTAGGAAAAGCGGACTTGAAGTTCGATGGCTGGCTGAAAGATGTCGCGCCCAGCGACAACCTAAGACGATGGTTCGGCCATGAGGAAACGAAATGGGGGGAGTTTCAGAACCGCTACGTGAAGGAACTCAAGGCCAATCCCATGGCCTGGCAGCCTATCCTGAAAGCCGCCCGCCGCGGCAATGTGACCCTGCTGTATAGCGCTCGCGACAAGGAGCGGAATAACGCGGTAGTTCTTCGGGCGTATCTAAAAACCAAAAGAGCATCAGGAAGAAAAAAGCCTTGATTGCTCAGGGCTTTTTCTTGCGGCGTTAATCACAGCTCAGGAAGCCCATGTGGTGGAGGTTTTGTTCCAGATGGCGCGATTCTGTTCCATCCAAAATGGCTTCCCGCGATTGGACACGCCGGTCGTGGTATGATCGCATCGTGCTAAATGAAGCAGTGATTCGGCTTTCGTGTTTCGTCGGCATCTTTGCCGTGATGGCCGCCTGGGAGGCCGTGGCGCCGCGCCGCCCGCTGTCCACCTCCAAGCCGAAACGATGGTTTGCCAACATTGCTGTTGTTGTGCTGAACACCGTGGCGATCAGGCTCGTTTTCTCGATGACGGCCGTCGGGGCGGCGGTCGTCGCCGCCCGCAACGGATGGGGTGTGCTGAATCTCCTTGACTGGCCGGCCTGGCTAGCCATGATCATCGCGGTGATCACGTTCGACTTCCTGCTCTACCTGCAGCATGTCGTCTTCCACGCCATCCCGATCCTGTGGCGGTTTCATATGATGCACCATGCGGACCTTGATGTGGATGTCACCACGGGTGCCCGGTTTCATCCGATTGAGATCGTTCTGTCCATGGGGATCAAACTGGCCGCGGTGGCCCTGATCGGGCCGCCACCTTGGGCCCTGCTCATTTTTGAGGTGCTGCTTAATGCGACCTCTATGTTCAACCACAGCAACGTGTGGATGCCCGAGGGGCTCGACCGGTTGTTGCGCTGGGCGGTCGTGACCCCCGATATGCACCGAATTCATCATTCGGTCATTCGACGGGAAACGAACAGCAATTTCGGCTTTAATCTGCCCTGGTGGGACCGGCTGCTGGGCACCTACCGGCACGATCCCGAAAAAGGCCAGACGGGAATGACTCTCGGCCTGGACCAGTTCAGAAATCCGGCCCGGCTCACCCTGCCGTGGATGCTGGCCCTTCCCTTTGTGGGCGAAACCGGGAACTATCCGATTGGCCGGGGAGAGCGGTAGCACCATGCAGGCCTGCGTCGTTTGTCATCAGGCATACAAGTTGTGAAAGGGGTTGGAGGCATGATTACCTCCATCGCGTTCACCGTCTACCCGGTCGCGAACATGGCGCGGTCCAGAAGCTTTTATGAAAACGTGCTGGGGCTCACGGCCAGTGCGACGTTTGGGGACGCATGGACGGAGTATGACGTCGGAGGCTCGACCTTCGCCATCACGACGACCGACATGGGCCACCCGCCGGGCGCCAAGGGGGCCGTGATCGCATTTGAGGTCGAGAATCTCGATGCCTTCGTGGCCGCGTTGAAGGAAAAATCCGTGAGGTTCGTCACGGAGCTCTTTGACACGCCGGTCTGCCGGATGACCGTGATCGAAGATCCCGACGGGAACCACATCACCATTCACAAAAGACACGAACCGGCATAGCGGGTAAATGCCGGTTCATAGAATGTTACCGATCAACTTTCCGCTGACCATGACCTTCTGTTGGCCGGCTATAGGTAGACCAGCTTGACATGGGCCGCGCTGGTTAAGCAGGATGAGGCGCTCGAATCCTGAGGAGCCTGCGATTCGGGTAATGGGAATCTGGAACGATGAACCTTGCCCTACTCCTCGGATGCCTCATCGTTCTCACCGCATGCGCGGCCGAGATGCCCTTGCATACGGCGGCGGCGAGGGGCGATGTGGCCACGGTGCAGTCCATCCTCCAGCAGGGCGCGGATGTGAACGGTCGCTCGACGGTGCTGGGCGTCTCAGGCGTGAGCCCGCTGATGCAAGCGGCCTGGAACGGCCACGGGGAAATCGTGCGCGTGTTGCTTCGCCACGGCGGGCAGGTCAACGCGGCCGAACATCAGGGCCATACGGCGCTGATGATGGCGGCCCAACGCGGCCATACGGAGGTCGCCAAGGTATTGTTGGACGCCGGGGCCGACGTGAACGCCAAGCATCCGCTAGGAATCACTCCGTTGATGTATGCGGCCGCTAATAGCCGCACGGAGACGGTCGAGTTGCTGCTCAATAGTGGCGCCGATGTGCATGCGAGGAGCGCCCTGGGAGAAACGGCGCTCATCAAAGCGCTCAAGCACGGGGACGGGAATCTCCCGCTCGTGAAGCTGCTGGTCGCCGCGGGCGTCGACATTCACGCCGCGACAGTCGATAGGAAAACGGCGTTGAGCTTCGCCATCGAAAACCGGCACGCCGAAGCCGCCGCCTTCTTGCGGCGATTAGGAGCGCGCCAATAGCCGGCTTGCTCTTCTCTGACTCATGATGAAAGGAGATCAGCATGAAGAAAAACATTTTGGCGATTGTTCTAGCAGGATGCGTCTTGTTTCTCTGGGGTTTTGTTTCTTGGGTGATCTTGCCCTGGCACGATTGGGTCTCCCATAAGTTTTCGGATGAAACGGCGGTCTCCCAGATTCTGAAGCAGAATGCGCCTACAGCGGGGGTGTATTACCTTCCCTACGCTGAAGAGGATCATCAGCCAGGCGAGACGGCGGCGTTTGTCAACGTCTTGCCGAATGGCTTTGATATGAATATGAGTAAATTGATGGGCACGGCCTTGCTCGGTCAGATTGTGTCTGCCTTCCTGGTATTTCTTTTGCTTCGCCAGGTCTCCCATCGTTCTTATTGGAACAAGGTCGGGTTTGTGGCACTGGTGGGTTTGGCGATTGGTTTCATCAGCCATTTCCCGTACTGGAATTGGTTTGGGTTCCCAAGCCCGTACATCCTGGTCACGATACTGGACATCTTGATCGCCTGGGTATTGGCCGGGCTGGTCCTGGCAAGGTTGAGTCAAGGCAAAATGGCATAAGGCGCCACCGGACGCGCGAAGATAGTGCACCGCTGACGGCGAACGTTAAATGGCAATTGAAGAGTTCAATCTCAACGAGAAAGGAACGTTTATGCCGGGACAGAATCCACTTGACACAGTGAATCAGTTGATGGAAGCCATCAACCGAGGCGATCTCAATGCTGCGGTGGCCCTGTACGAGTCGCACGCCACGTTGGTGGCTGAGCCGGGCAAACTGGCCAAGGGGACAGGCGCTATCCGAACGGCCCTTCAAGGCTTCATTGCCCTGAAACCGACTCTGAGGGGAGAAACCCACCAGATTATTGAAGGAGGAAATCTTGCGCTCTTCTGCTCCAAATGGCGACTGAGAGGCACCGCTCCTGACGGGAAACCTGTCGAAATGGGCGGCACCTCTTCGGATGTCCTGCGGCGTCAGGCGGATGGGAGCTGGTTGATTGTCATCGACAATCCCTGGGGGACGGCTATTCTCGGTTGACGCTATTCGACGTGCCGTCTTCCATTCACCGTGGTTGGCGCAGTATCCACTTGGCTGATGTTGGCGTGAGAAGTTACGGAGAGCACGACAGATGAAGCCTGAACAAACTCCTATCACGGGTCGTGAAGATCAGGGAACGCTGTCTGGTCCTCTCCTCGCCCTGGTCGAGTTCTATGACGCCTTCAACAGCCGGAATATGGAGAAGATGTCGAACAACTGGGCTCAAACGGACGAGATCGCCATGGATAATCCCGTGGGGGGAATCAAGCGAGGGTGGGAAGAGATTAGGGCTGTTTACGAACGGATCTTCAATGGCCCTGCGAACGTCTGCGTCGAATTTTATGACTATACGATTCACGAGACAGGCAAGATGTTCTACGCCGTCGGCCGGGAGCGGGGCGAATTCCGCGTGGGTGAGACGGTTATTCAATTGGCTATTCGGACAAGCAGAATTTACAAGCTGATCGATGGACAGTGGCGGCAGGTGCACCATCATGGTTCCATTGGTGATCCTGACCTGCTGGCGCGGTACCAATCTGCAGTTAGCGGTGGAAAATAGATGGGGGCAATGGGCACGGCGGACTACTCGATTCGTAACGGCTGACGTATGTCCTGGGAGCGGCGAAATTACGCTACTCGTCGGTGTCACTCGCCGTGAGGGCCACCAATCGCGTCGTCCGGTTATATGAACGTTTCGGTTTTGTGAAGGTTGACGGCAGTGACCACCTGAACCAGCACGCCGGCTGGAGTTATCTGATGAAACTGGACTTTCAGAAAATATCTTGATCGAGTCCGGTCGGTGTAACGTTTCCGGCTCTCCCGCGACTTACCCCCAGAGCTGAACGGACCCGTTCGGGTCCACAACCCGCGGGAGGATGCCATGACGACCTGGGATCTTCTCGCACAGGAGGCCGGCCATGAAAGCACCGCTCTGCAAGGTTGAGGAAATTCCCGGTGAGGGGATCAAGACCGTGGACTTTTTCGGGCGTGAAGTGCTCGTCCTGAAAATCAACGGGGAGGCGAGGGCGATACTCAACTACTGCATGCACCTCGGCGGGCCCATGACGCGGGAGAACGATAAGCTGGTGTGCGCCTGGCACGCGGCAGAATTTGATTGCGCCAAGGGAACCTGCCTGAAGGGGCCGGCACGACCCGATTCGCGGTTGATCATTCTGCCCACCCGCGTTGAAGATGGGGTCCTGACGTATGTCTATGGGGAGTAACACCGCCACCCCAGAGGTCGTCGCTCCCCCGCCCCTGATCTATGCGGCCGGCCTCGTTGCGGGATTTCTTTTGCATAGGGTTTTTCCGCTTCGCATCCCGTTCGAGGCCGTGACATCAGTGCTGGGACTCTCCATGATCGGAACGGGTGTTCTGCTGGCCGCGGCCGGTTTCCGAGCGATGATCCGCGTCGGCACCCATATCGACCCGTTTAAACCGACGACGGCGCTCGCGACGGACGGGCCGTTCCGCTTCACGCGCAATCCATTGTATCTGTCATTGACGCTGCTCTACGGCGGGATCGCCCTTTTTGTGAACCTGCCGTGGGCGATGCTCTTGCTTCCAATCGTTCTTTGGATGATTCGCCGGGGCGTGATCGACCGTGAAGAACGCTATCTGGAGCAACAATTTGGCGAAGACTATTTGCGGTACAAGCGAAGGGTTCGACGGTGGTTGTAGGTTCTTGATTCTTGACACGCTGTCCACCCGGGGATTAGGATTTTGGTGTACCGAATTAAAACCGCAAAGTCTACCTGATTTAAGCCTGCGTAGGAGGTGACGCCATGAAGGCGGTAATCGACAATCCGAAGCTGATGAAATACGAAGCCGAAGAGCAGACCGTGAAAGCGCACCTTGTGACCTTCGACACCCTGGATTTCGATGTCTTCACCCATCAGAAGTGGGACCGATTGCACGAGAGCCATTCCCGGGACGTCATCGTGCATTGGCCGGATGGTCGCATCACCAAGGGCATTGATGTGCACATCGAGGACTTGAAAGCCATGTTCGTGTATGCCCCGGATACCCGGATTGAAGCGCATCCCGTCAAATTCGGTTCGGGCGAGTGGACGAGCGTGATCGGGGTCATGGAGGGAACCTTCACAAAACCCATGCCCATGGCCGATGGAAAGACGATCCCGCCCACGGGAAAGCCGTTCAAGCTGTCCATGGCCACCATCGGACATTGGAAGAACGGCGTGATGGATGAAGAGTATCTGTTCTGGGACAATCACACGTTCATGAAGCAGATCGGACTCGCGAAGTAAAGGCGGGTACACACGCAAAAGAAAAAAGCCCTGGTTCCTCAGGGCTTTTTTCTTGCGGGGGGCCGCCGTTGCCTCTGTTTACCGTCGAGCCATTGGCGACCTTCCGCCCGGCCTGGGCTAGTTCCAGCACCCCCGAAACCCGCCCGTGGAGGTGGGCGCGGAGACGGACGTTCGGATCGCCGTAGACCGGCTCCATGTCGATCTTCTCGATCACCTGGCCGACCATGTGGCGCGCCTTGGCGGGATCGCGGGACAGGTGCCGGTGTAACTCGTTGCAGAAGGCGGTGATCTTCGCGGGATGCTCCAAGACCGGGGCGAGGGGCAGGGGGGCCGGG
>JBFMAJ010000091.1:0-7674 GCA_040755775.1 Nitrospirota bacterium | reverse complement strand
GCCCGGCGATCCAGTATTGGCTGACTGGCCGGGCGGCGCACATTCTGCCGCGCCTGGTTGAGTAAATCGACGGCGAAATTAAATTAGTTTATAAATGAAATCATATGCTTATAAAGCAAAATAATTTGACATCCAACGACAAGAGCGATAAGGTGATATTGGGAAGCGGGGTTCTTTGATAAACCAATCGTAGGCTGTGGTGTTCGCGTGACCTGCCTGTCTGGCCACTGGGAACAGCATGATGCAGGGGGCCTTCCCCGTGTTCGCCTAGCAAGCAACCCGGGGCTTCAAGAAGTGCACCCACCGTGGACATCGCGCCTGTGAGGTTCAGCCGGGCAGGCACGACATCACAGTCTCAAATGTGGGCATCGTCCTCAAAAGCCGGTCGACTGACGACAATGCTCCGTAAGCCCTGTGGCTCAGGAGCCGAGGCAGGCGGAGTAACGGCAGGAGGAGGGCGATGCCGGCTTTTTATCGGTCCGTATAACCCAAACGGGTGATGGTGCGAAAAAGCCTTGACTTCATCCACGGTGCGTGATATTTTTCCCTGTTCCCTGCGCCTGAGATTACCGCAAAGGAACAAATAATCATTCTCGATACTTGGGAAGGCAGCCTCGATCAGTGAGTGATTTTTTCTTTATATCTGCACGCCAATACAAGTCCAGTTTGTTGCACACCCGTCACGTGGTCGTTTCCAATAAGGGGGATTGAAGATGAACGCGTCCGGAAAAACTTTTGCCGCTCTCTTCTGTTCATTTGCTCTCCTGCTGGCCGTCAACGGCGATCTTTTTGCCGAGGGCGAACACCAGCACGGCGCGTCGGACGCCGTGCAGGTCGCCAATGCCTCCGATTGGGAAGCGCAACTGAAAGAGCAGCTTGCGCGTGAGGATCAAATGGAGGGCCGGGCCGGCCATTCGCAAAAAGTCGAAGCGGCCATGCAGAAGCTCATGGACGAGATTTTTCAGGGGACAAACGACCACGCGGCGCATACCGGCGAAGGCGCCTTCGGCGGCATGGCGATGATGCAGCAGATGGACCGCAGCTTCTTCCTCGGGCCGACCGGCGTCGCCGAGAGCATTACGCAAGGCGGCCGATGCCCCAAAAACGCCCCACGCAAGGAATATGACATCACCGCCATCAACGTCGAAATCACGCTGAATCAGTGGCTGGATTATCATCCCGGCTACATGTACGCCCTGACGGCTGATCTCGAAAAAATCCGGGCCGAAGAGAAACGGAACAGCGAGGCCCGTGAAAAAGAGGGGTACGACCCGGGCGCGGTGAGCGACGGGCTGCAAACCGACCTCATCCAGCCGTTGAACATCCGGGCCAACCAGGGCGACTGCGTGATCATCACGCTGCGCAACAAGCTGGACGGCGAAGATGTCAGCATGCACATCCACGGCTCGAGCACGATTATCCAGGCCACGGGCCAGCCGGCCACGATCGCCAACGCCGCCTCGACGGTCAAGGAGGGCGAATCGCAGGTGTTCGAGTGGTACATCCGGCCCGACGAGCAGGAGGGCGCCCACACGTTCCACAGCCACGTGGGCCGCGAGCAGGCCAGCCTGGGGATGATCGGCACCTTCATCGTCGAGCCCATGGGTTCGCGCTATCTTGATGCATTGACCGGCAAGGAGACCAAGAGCGGCTGGCAGGTGATGATCGAGAATCCCAACATGCCCGACTTCCGGGAATTCGTCATCATCTACCATGAAATCGGCGACGAGTCGTTCCGGCCGCTGAACCGCCATAATGAGATGGTGCCGCAGCGCGATCCGAACACCGACGCCTACCGTCCGTCCGCGCGCGCGCTCAACTACCGCAGCGAGCCGTTCGGCGTGAACAATCTGGCCGTGCAGGAAAAATATTTCCATTTTGAGGATGAATCGCTGTCCTACAGCTCCTACACCTTCGGCGACGTGCCAACGACGATTCCCCGTTCCTACATGGGCGATCCGGCCAAATACCGGCTGGTGCACGGCGGCGGCGAGGTGTTCCATTCCCATCACCCGCATGGCGGCACGATCCGCTGGCTTCGGCAGCCGAAAGCCGACGGGAAGGCCGATTTCCTGTTGACCGCTGCCGGCAACGGGCCGGTGAAGTTTCCCGAAGTGCGCACCACGTCGGACCGCGTGGACGTGCAGGTGATCGGCCCTTCGGAAGTGCTCGATCTGCAAACCGAGTGCGGCTCCGGGCTCTGCCAGCAGTTGGCGGGCGATTTCCTCTTCCATTGCCACGTCGCGCACCATTACGTGGCCGGGATGTGGGGCTATTGGCGGGTCTATAACACGCTGCAAGACGGCAACTATCCTTTTGGCAGCACCGACACGATGCCGCCGCTGCAGGAGTTGCCGGATCGCAAAGGCCGGATTCCCAAGCCGGTGACGTCGGACCAACTGGTCGGCAAGACGATGGACTGGTTCGACAAGCAGTGGAACGTTACCGCGAGCAAAACCGATTGGTCGAAGGCGGTCCCCGACGTTTCGATCAAAGACTGGGTCAAGATGATGCTGCCGCCGGCGGGCCAGCCGGGTCACACGGCGGATGAGAAGGGACAGATTCTCGCCTACGACGCCACCGTCTGGGATTGGACGTGGGATGGCAACAAGGCATTGGGCGAGGCGGAATCGACCGGGCAGTTCGACAATCCAAAGTACAAGTCGCCGATCCCGGGCAAACGGCCGCCGGTCCTATTTGAGCCGAAGACCGGAAAGCTGGCATGGCCGCACTTCAAGCCGCATTTCGGCAAACGGGTGCCATTTGCGCGCCATCACGGACCGGCCCCGTGGCTCGAGCCGATCCATATGGAGAAGAGCAACGGCGCCTTGGCCTCCGATCCGGGCAGCAAGGGCGCACCGGGGCAGGAAACCAACCAGCCGGCCAGGCCGGGTGAGCAGGGCCGCTGGAGCCTCTGCCCGGAAAATGCGGGCCGCAAGCAGTATACGATTCATTTCATTCAGACGCCGATCCAGCTGACCAAGGGATTGGGCAAGCAGGAGCCGGTGGTCGATCCGAACGGCCTGCTCTATGTCCTGAAGGAAGAAGAGGACAAAGTGCGGGCCAATCCGGCCGGCGACAAGACGATCCCGCTGGTCTACCGGGCCAATGTGTACGACTGCGTCGACGTGATTTTGAAGAGCGAATGGGTGGATAACGACACCACGAATTTCCAGATGTCGAAGATCAACATCCACCCGCACTTCATTCAATTCGACAACCAAGCGTCCGACGGCGTGATCACGGGCTATTCCTACGAGCAGTCGGTGCGGCCCTTCACGCAGATGAAGAAGGAAAAGCACAAGGGGCTGCCGACGCCGATGAACGCGTTGCTCACGGAGGACGCGAAGGCGGGCTCGACCAGCATCAAGATCAAGATGGCCGAGGGCGCAACACCGTTTCACGCCCAAAATACCTTGATGGTCGGGGCCGACGAGGTCGGGACGTCGGAGATCCTCTGGGTCAAATCGGTGGAGGGCGACACGGTCACCTTCACGGAGCCGCTGCGGTTCGATCACAAGAAGAATGAGATCGCCACGGTGGAGTTCGTCCGCTACCGCATGTGGGTCGACGCCGACGTCGGCACCGTCTTCTGGCACGACCATGCCTTCGGCGCGACCACCTGGCCGCACGGCGGCGTGGGGGCCATGATCGTCGAACCCTTCGGCTCCACCTACCATGATCCCAAAACCGGGGAGCCGGTCCGCAGCGGACCGGTGGCTGACATCCGTTCCACCGAGCCGATCGGCTACGGCGTCAACGGCAGCTTCCGCGAAATGGTGGTGATGCCGCACGACACGGTGCCCTACACGGCGCAGGTGGTCACCGAGGGCAACCCCCCGGGGCAGACAATCGAGGTGGCCATCGACGCCGGCCAGACGATCTCCTTCCAGATGCCCTACCGCCTGGATCTGACCGCGGTCAAAATGCTCAACGGCGGGACGCACACGACGGGCGGCGGCCTGAATTTCCGGGCCGAGTCGGTCGCGCGGCGGCTCAAGCACAATCCGGAGCCGTCGCTGATCTTCTCCAGCCGGGCACACCAGGATCCGAGCACGCCGCTGTTGAGGGCCTACCTGGGCGACACGATGGTCTTCCGGCTGTTGCACACGCTGATGAACGAAACGCACACCTGGCACGTCGCCGGCCACGTCTTCCGGACGGAGCGGTACGCGAAGGATTCCGACCTGCGCAACGCGCATCACGTCGGGATCGCCGAGCGGTATGACCTGGTGACGAAGGCGGGCGGCGTGCAGCAGATCGCCGGCGACTATCTGCACTACAACGGCCGGGCCTCGCATTTGTCGGAAGGGAGCTGGGGCATTATCCGGGTTCTGGACAAGGAGACGAAAGAGCTGCAAAAACTTCCGGGCCGCGAGATCATTCCCGCCTCGGCGAAGTCGGTCTGTCCCGCCGATGCGCCGGTCAAGAGTTTCAGCGTGGTGGCGGCCGACCGGGCGCTGAAGTTCAATTCCAAGGCGCCGGACGTGATCGAGGTCGATTTCGACCGGAAGCTGCAGGTAGCCAATCCCTCCGGCAAGATTTACATGCTGGAGGGTGAGAAGACGAAGGTGGCCACCGGCGCGGCGCAGCCGATGCCGCTGACGTTGCACGTGAACGTGGGCGACTGCGTCAAGGTCACGCTGAAGAATGAGATGAAAGGCAGCCGGGCTTCATTCAGCGCCGACGCGCTGGCGTTCGATCCGAGGGATTCCCACGGCGTCAACGTGGGGACCAACCCGGGGGATCAGACGGTGGGGCCGGGACAGAGCCGGACCTACACCTTCTACGCGCACCCCGAACTAGGCGAGACGGCGGCGCTCGTGTGGGATTGGGGCAACTTCATCAACAACGTGCGCGACGGGTTGTTCGGAGCGATCATCGTGGGCCCGAGGGGATCGAAGTATCGCGATCCGTCGACGGGCGAAGACGTGTCGCTGAAGAACGCCTGGCAGGTGGACGTGCTCGTCGACCGGACGATCCCGGAAAACGCGACGCGCGCGAACTACCGCGATGCGGCCCTCTTCTTCCAGGACGAGGACAACATCATCGGCACGTCGTTCATGCCCTACATTCAGCAGATCGCCGGGCTGACGGGCGTGAATTATCGCACCGAGCCGTGGCTCTACCGCGAGGAGGCGGGCTGCGAGGCGGGCAACATGTTCACCGCCTGCGCGGTGGCGGAAGGCACGGATCTGGCCACGCCGATCATCCAGGCGCACGCCGGCGATCAGGTGCGGCTGCGCGTCTTCGGCGCGTTCAACGAACAGAACCAGATCTTCAGCATCGAAGGGCATGAATGGCCCTTCAAGCCGAATATGGAGGGGGCGGACATGTTGAGCAGCCTCCAGTTCGGCAGCGCGGAATATCTGGATGTCTATCTGAAAGAGGGCGCGGGCGGGCCGTTTGCGTTGCCGGGCGATTACGTCTGGCAGAACCACCGGATGCCCTATGCGGCCGCCGGGCAGTGGGGCTATCTGCGGGTGCTGCCGGCCGGCGATCGGCGGGTCCTGCCGTTGCACGGCGCCGGCATGGGAGCTCAAACCGCCGAGGCGCCGACGGAGGCTGTGCCGGCCGCTCAGGCGGGCGAGGCGCCTGTTCCCGTCTCAATGCGGTAATTGAACGCTGGTTTAGCGGTTTGGAACATCGGCGCGGGGCAGATGAGCGATTCTGCCCCGCGCCGTCTTTTACGAGCGGCGATGCATTATAATAACTTCGACGGGGTGGATCGATGATGATGGTTCGTGCCTTCATGGCGGGGCTCCTCTTCCTGGGATTGACCGCTCATGCCATGGCCGCCGACGGCGCGGCCTACAAGGAAATCGAAGTGCACAACGGCGGCGGCATCACCGGCCGGGTCATGCTTGACGGCCCGGTGCCGGAGGCGCGCGCGTTTCCCCTCGTGCTCTATCCGTTCGGCCCCTTCTGCAAGAAAATCTCCGACGGCCAGGGCAATGTTCTGCTGAAGGAATTTATCGTAGGGGCCGATCAGGGCCTGCAGGACGCCATCGTGGTGGTGCAAAACGTCCGGCAAGGCAAGCCGTTTCCGGACATTAAAAACGATTTTGTCGCGGTGGACTGCATGTTCCACCCGGCCGACGTGCCGGATGAGGAGCAATTCATCGTCACGGAAAAGGGCAAGTTGACCCACGCCCATCCGGTCGTGGCGGTGCTGCAGAATCATCGCCCCATTTCCGTCGTCAATAAGGATCCGATTATCCACAACGGCCAGGTGTTTCAAAGCGAGCGGGGAAACATCGTGCTGAACTTTCCGCTGCCGATTTCGCTGGAGCCGCGCGGCGGCCCGATCCATTTTGAGCGGGGCAAACGGATCGCCCAGATGATTTGCGGCATGCATGAATTTATGCAGAGCTGGGGCTTCATGGTGGACAACCCCTATTATGCCCGCACCAGGCGGGACGGCCGGTTCACGATTGACGGCCTGCCGCCGGGCACCTACAGCGTGCTGGCCTGGCATCCCCACCTGAAGCCCATTGAGCAAACGGTCACGGTGCAGGCCGGCCAGACGGCCTCCGTGGACTATGCCTTCGATTCGCGCACCGTGGTTCGTCCGCATTATGAAAGCCAGGAAAAATTCCGGATCGGACCGGAAGCGCGACCCCATGAGCATCTGCACGGGGGAGAGTGTGAACCGCCCTATTGCTCCATGGAATAACCTCTGGCGGTGCGCCGCCGCAGCCGGGCTGTTCCGCCTCCTGATCGGGGTCTCGCCGGCCGCCGGCTACGAGGAAATCACGGTGACGGACGGGGGCGCCCTGACCGGCCGGGTCGTGCTCAACGGGCCGCCGCCGCCGGCCCGCATCTTCCATCTGATTTTTTCCCCGAATATCGATTTTTGCGCCAAGATCTCCGACGGGAAGGGCAACCGGCTGCTGAAGGAGTTTCAGACGTCGGCCGACGGCGGCCTGCAACATGCGGTGGTGGCCGTCGTGGGCGTGGCGCGGGGCAAAGCGTTCGACTATGCGCCGAAGCTCCAGATCGACACCTGCCGCATCGCGCCCTTCGTCATGCCGGTTCGGAACCGGCGGCCGCTGGCCATTGTGAACCACGATCCGATCGCGCACGACATCCAGGGCTATACCTTGAAGGATAACTACACCTTCGCCATGTTCAACAAGCAGATCGTGCCCGAGAGCGAGGCGGCGAGAGAAATCCGGTTCCGGCCGAATCACTACATTTTCCGCACGCAGTGCGGCGTGCATGATTTCATGCAGTCCTGGGGGCTGGCCGTCGGCAATCCCTATTTCGCCGTGACCGGGCCGGACGGCCGTTTTCGCATCGAGGATCTCCCCCCGGGCGACTACGACGTCATCGCCTGGCATCCTCACATGAACGTCCAGGCCGGACGGATCACGATTCCGCCCGGCGGCACGGCGAGCGTCGATTTTGCATTCGACGCCGCGGACGCGGACATCCCGTTGCATGATCTTCAGACCGGGTATCGGCTGGAAACGGCGCTGCAACCCCGTCACCTGGCCGCCCCCCCCGTCGAGCTGCAGACGCCCTGATCTGTGTGACCGCGCGCGCCACAGCCTCGTCCCGCCCGATACGACGGCTCGCGATATGGGGCGGCCTGGTCCTATTCGCGGCGGCGGCGGGTGTCTTTCTACTGCGTTCTTCTTCGAATCGTTCTTCGGAAGAAGCCGCCCAGGC
>JBFMAJ010000090.1:0-7773 GCA_040755775.1 Nitrospirota bacterium | reverse complement strand
AGTATGAACCCTCAGAACGTCTTGACAGTACTCGCATTTATCTGTTACCGTGGCCGCACGGCGAGATCATCAATGGCGACGACGTGAAAGTACAAGAATTAATTAATGAACTCAATGAGTTCTGGTCAAGGCATGGGTGCCTGCTCGTTCAGCCCTATGATTTGCCGGTCGGGGCCGGGACGTTTCACCCGGCAACATTTTTCCGGGTGTTGGGCCCTGAACCGTGGCGCGTCGCCTATGTGCAGCCGACGCGCCGTCCCACCGATGGCCGCTATGGCGAGAATCCCAATCGGTTGCAGCACTATTTCCAGTACCAGGTGATTCTCAAGCCGGCGCCTCAAGACAGTCAAGCACTATATTTGGCTAGTTTATCCCACTTAGGTCTGAATCCATCGAAAAATGATGTTAGATTTCTCCACGATGATTGGGAATCACCCACTCTTGGGGCCTGGGGATTGGGATGGGAAGTCAGGCTTAATGGCATGGAAATCACCCAATTTACCTATTTTCAGGAAGTTGGGGGCATTGCGCTGAATCCCATTTCCGTGGAATTGACCTATGGGATCGAGCGGTTGGCGCTCTATCTGCAGGATGTCGAAAGTGTCTTCGATTTGGAATGGGGGGGCGGCATTCGATATGGAGAGCTGTTTCAGACCGCCGAAGCGCAGTTTTCCCACTATAACTTCGAGCGGGCCGATATCCGCCGGTTGACGGCGGCCTTTGAGGCGCATGAGCAAGAAGCCGAAGCGTTGCTGAGCGCCGATCATGGCCGGGAGCCGTTGGTGTTGCCGGCCTATGAGGCCTGCCTGCGCCTGTCGCACCTGTTTAATCTGCTCGACGCCCGCGGCGCGCTCAGCGTCACGGAACGGGCGCGCTACATCGGCCGGGTGCGCGCGTTGGCCCGCCGCTGCGCAATGGGCTATCTCGAGTTGCGCCAGACGTTGGGATTCCCGTTATCGCCGACGCCGGGCCGCCGGGCGGCCGGTGGCCGTCGTGGCTGATCTCTTGCTGGAAATCGGCGTCGAAGAGGTGCCCGCCCTGCTGGTGCGTCCCACGCTGGATCAATTGCGCGAGCGGGCGGCCGAGCTGTTGAGCCGGGCCCGGCTGGAGGCGACCAATCTCCGCAGCTTCGGCACGCCCAGACGCCTCGCGCTGACCGTTGAGTTGCCCGCGCGCCAGCAGACCCGGATCCTCGACGTCACCGGCCCGCCGGCGACCGCCGCATATGACGCGACGGGCAAGCCGACTGCGGCCGCCATCGGCTTTGCCAAATCGCAGGGCGTGGCGGTGGAGAGTTTGCGCCTCGTCCAGACGGAAAAGGGCAAGTACCTGGCGGCGCGCAAGGAAGAAAAAGCATTGCCGACGCCCAACGTGCTGCAGCAGGTGCTGCCGGAACTGCTCGGTCGGCTGGAATTTCCAAAAACGATGCGCTGGAACGTTGGCGGCGGCCAGCGTTTTATCCGTCCGATTCAGTGGATCGCGGCGCTCCTGGACCGGCGAGCGATCATCTTCTCCTTCGCGGGCGTGAAAAGCGGCGCCCGCTCGTACGGCCATCGGGAGCTGGCGCCAAAGGCGGTGGCGTTGCGCCGGTCGGCGGACTATGCGGCGCAACTGCGCCGGGTTTTCGTCCTGGTTGATGACGCAGAGCGGCGAGCCGAAATTGATCGACAAGTGAAGGCGCACGCATCAGCGTTGCGGGTGATCTCCGACGATAACGAATCGGTGATCTCCCAGGCCGTCTATAGCTGCGAATGGCCGATTGTAGCGGTCGGCGCCTTTGACCAGGCCTATTTGGAGCTTCCACGGGCGCTGCGGTTGGCGGTCCTGCGACAGCAACAAGGCTATCTGCCGCTGGTGCGCCCCAATCATGGGATGGTGCCGAAGTTTTTGTGCATCTTGGACGGAGTCGAGAAATCCACGCTGAGAACGCGGCAAAAAAATCTGGTCGCGGTGGTTCACGACCATGAGCGTGTCTTGCGGGCTCGATTGGAAGATGCGCAATTTTATGCGAAGCGGGACCTTGTGCTCAAGCTGGCTGACCGGGTGCCAAGCCTGAAGCAGGTGACGTTTCATGAGAAACTTGGGACCTTGTATGATAAAACTCAACGCGTGAAACGGCTGGCCGTCGACTTGGCACAGCAGTGCCATGTGGATCAACAAGAGGCCGAACGGGCGGCCGAGTTATGCAAGGCCGACCTGGTCACCGGGCTGGTGCGGGAATTTCCCGAGCTGCAAGGCGCGGTCGGCGGCGAATATGCCCAGCAGCAGGGTGAATCGGACGTCGTGGCCCAGGCGATTGCCGAGCACTATCAACCGCGCTCTGCGGAGGAGAACGTGCCGGACTCTCAGCTTGGGCAAGTGCTCTCCCTGGCCGATAAAGTCGACACGCTGATCGGCTATTTCGGCATTGGCCTGGCGCCGACCGGTTCGGAGGATCCTTACGGGCTTCGCCGGCAGGCGGCGGGGGTGGTGAAGCTGCTGGCCAAGAATCCGGCGATTGATCTGACGGCGCTCCTGAAGAAGGCCAGCGAACAATTTGCCCGGGATTTTCAGCCCGCGAAGCGGCCGTGGCCGAATGGCGTTGTGGCCGACGCGCGGAAATTCTTGGCGCAGCGATTGGAATGGCAGTTGCTCGCCGACGGCCGCCGGCCGGACCTGGTGGCGGCCGTGGTGGCGGCGGAGTGGAAGAATCCCGCCGAGGCCGCGCGATGGCTGCTCGCCCTGGAGCGGCTGCTGCCATCGTCCGCCGGGGAGGATCTGCTGGTGGTCTACCGACGGGTGGGCCGGATTGTGCCGCCGGGCTTTTCAGGATCGATCCAGCCGGCAAACTTGACCGAGACGGAGGAGCGGCGCCTCCACGCCGCCTGGGAGACGGCCAGGGAAGAGACCGCGCGCGCCGCGGACGAGGCGGCGGCGTTGATCGCGCTGGCGCGGCTGCGGCCGGCCGTCGATGCCTTTTTCGACAAGGTCATGGTGATGGTGGAGGACGCCGCGGTGCAAGCCAACCGATTGGCGTTGGTGAATGCGGTGAAAAAACTGTTTGAACCGATTGCGGACTTTTCCAAAATTTCGACGGCCCCGGCGGCGGCCCACGAGGCCGCGCGCGCGGGCGGGGGGCGGGAGGCGTGACCATGGGCGTGACGCGAAGGCGCGGGCGTCAATCCGCGAAGGCGACCGGCAAAGGGAAGCGGCGGAAATTCGTCTACTACTTCGGCCGCGGCAAAGCGGAGGGGCGGGGCGACATGAAGGCGCTGCTCGGCGGCAAAGGGGCGGGATTGGCCGAAATGACCAATCTGGGGATTCCGGTGCCGCCGGGCTTCACCATCACCACGGAAGCCTGCGCCGAATTTTTTGCCGGGCAATCCCGCTACCCGGCCGGCATGTGGGAACAGGTCATCACGAATCTGCAGCGCGTCGAGCGCGAAATGGGCAAGCGATTCGGCGATCCGTCCAATCCGCTGCTCGTCTCCGTGCGTTCGGGCGCGCGCGCCTCGATGCCCGGCATGATGGATACCGTGCTCAATCTGGGGTTGAATGACGCGACCGTCGAGGGCCTGGCCGCGCTGGCCGGCAACCGGCGGTTCGCCTATGAC
The DNA here is from genome assembly GCA_040755775.1 of Nitrospirota bacterium. Classification (GTDB taxonomy): domain Bacteria; phylum Nitrospirota; class Nitrospiria; order JACQCE01; family JACQCE01; genus JBFMAJ01. Next base: position 4,180 of record JBFMAJ010000090.1, on the reverse strand, counting down.
GCCTACCGGCGCTTTCTGACGATGTTCGGCAGTGTCGTGATGGGCGTGAAGCGCGAGCGCTTTGAATCCGCGCTGGATGAAAAGAAGCGGCAGGAACGGGTGAAGCTCGACACGGAGCTGAACGAGCAGGCGTTGAAATTGATGGTGAGCCGGTTCAAGGAGATCATCCGGCAGGAGACCGGCCGGGACTTTCCCGATCAGCCGTCGGAGCAGTTGCGGATGGGCATCGACGCCGTCTTCCGCTCCTGGAACGGCGAGCGGGCGATCACCTATCGGCGGCTCAATCGCATTCCCGACAGTTGGGGCACGGCCGTCAACGTCGTGGCGATGGTGTTCGGCAATCTGGGCGACACCAGTGGCACGGGCGTGGCCTTCACGCGCGATCCGGGCACCGGCGAGCGGCGCTTCTTCGGCGAGTGGCTGCGCAACGCGCAAGGGGAGGACGTGGTGGCCGGCATCCGGACGCCGGAGCCGATCGAGACGATGGCCAAGAGCGCGCCCAAGGCCTACGCGGACTTGCAGCGCATCTACCGCAAACTGGAGCGGCACTATCGCGACATGCTTGATCTGGAATTCACCATCCAGGAGGGCACGCTCTACATGCTACAAACCCGCGTCGGCAAGCGGACGGCGGGCGCGGCGATCCGCATCGCCGTGGAAATGGCCAACGAGCGGCTGATCGACAAACACACGGCGATCCTCCGGGTCAATCCCGGCCAGCTCGATCAGTTGTTGCACCCCCAGATCGATGGGGGCGCCAAGGTGCAGGTCATCGCCAAGGGCTTGCCCGCTTCGCCCGGCGCCGCGGTCGGCTCGGTCGTCTTCACGGCGGCTGAGGCCGAGCAGGCGGCCAAGCGGGGGGAGAAGGTGATCCTGGTGCGCGCGGAGACGTCGCCCGAGGATATCGGCGGCATGCACGCCGCGCAGGGCATTCTGACGGCGCGCGGCGGCATGACGAGCCATGCGGCCGTCGTGGCGCGCGGCATGGGCAAATGCTGCGTGGTGGGCTGCGGGGAGCTGGCGATCAGCGAGGAAAAACAGCAATTCGCCGTCGGCTCGGCGGTCATTCGCGCCGGCGACGTGATCACGCTGAACGGCTCCACCGGCGAAGTGATTCTCGGGCGGGTGGCGCTGGTGGAGCCGACCATGAGCAAGGAGTTCCGGACGCTCATGGGCTGGGTCGACCGGGTGCGCCGGCTGCGGGTGCGCGCCAACGCCGACACGCCGAGGGACGCGACGGTGGCGCGCGACTTCGGCGCCGAAGGCATCGGCCTCTGCCGGACCGAGCACATGTTTTTTGACGGCGACCGGATCCGCGCGGTGCGCGAAATGATCCTGGCCGACACGGTTGAGCAGCGCAAGCGGGCGCTGGCCAAGCTGCTGCCGATGCAAAAGGAAGACTTCATCGGCATCTTCACCGCCATGCACGGCTTGCCGGTCACGATCCGGCTGCTCGACCCGCCGCTGCACGAATTTCTTCCCCAAACGGATGACGAAATGGCGCAACTGGCCGAGCAGACGGGCACGAGCCTGGACGCCATCCGCGCGCGCACCCGCGCGCTGCACGAGTTCAACCCGATGCTGGGCCACCGGGGCTGCCGCCTGGGCATCACCTTCCCCGAAATTTACGAAATGCAGACGCAGGCGATTTTCGAGGCGGCGTGCGAGCTGAAGCGCCAGGGCGTGCGCGTGCTCCCGGAAGTGATGATTCCCCTGGTGGCCGACCGCGGCGAGCTGCGCTATTTGCGGGACGTGGTGCAGCGGACGGCGTCCGACGTCATGAAACGGACGCAGGCGGACGTGGCCTACACGGTGGGCACGATGATCGAGCTGCCCAGGGCCGCGCTGGTGGCCGACCGGATTGCCGAGGAGGCCGAGTTTTTCTCCTTCGGCACCAATGACCTGACGCAGACCGTCTACGGCTTGAGCCGGGACGACGCCGGGAAATTCCTGCCGGCCTACGTGGAGAAAGGCATTTTGCCCGACGATCCCTTCGTGGCGATCGACCGGGACGGCGTGGGCGCCGTGATGCGGATCGCCGTGCAGAAAGGACGCGCGGCGCGCCCCGCCCTGAAAATCGGCATTTGCGGCGAGCATGGCGGCGAGCCCGGCTCGGTGCAATTCTGCCACCAGATCGGACTGAACTACGTGAGCTGCTCGCCCTACCGGGTGCCGATCGCCCGGCTGGCGGCGGCCCATGCCGCGCTCCAGGAGCGGAAGAAATAAGGTACAAACATCGGACGTGACCCCTCACTGGCGTTCGGGGTGAAGGAGAGCAGATGGCACGATTCAGCACGGATCAGCGCTGGATGCGAATGGCACTGCAATTGGCGGAAAAGGGTCGCGGCACCGCCAGCCCCAATCCAATGGTCGGAGCGGTGGTCGTCAAACGCGGCCGCGTCGTCGGCAAGGGCTATCATCAGCGCCCCGGCGAGCCCCACGCGGAAGTGACGGCGCTCCAGCAGGCCGGCGCCCGCGCGCGCGGCTCCACGCTCTACGTGAATCTGGAGCCCTGCAGCCACCGGGACAAACGCACGCCGCCCTGCCTGCCGCTGATCCGCAAAGCCCGTCCCCAGCGGGTCGTCATCGCCATGAAGGATCCCAATCCCCGGGTCAACGGCCGGTCGAGCAAAGCGCTGGTCAAGTCGCGCATCAAGGTGACGATGGGCGTGCTGGAGGCGGAAGCCCGGCGGCTGAACCAGGCTTATGCGACGGTCATCACGAAAGGCCGCCCCTGGGTGCTGGTGAAAGTGGCGCAAACGCTGGACGGGAAAATCGCCACCTCCACCGGCCAATCGCAGTGGATCAGCGGCGAGCCGGCCCGCGCGCTGGCCCACCAGTTTCGGGCCGAAGTGGACGCGATCATGGTGGGCGTCGGCACCATTTTGCAAGACGATCCGTCGCTGACCGTCCGAACCGGCGCGCCGGGGCGGGACCCCCACCGGGTCATCGTCGATGAGGCGCTGAAGATTCCCCTGCACGCCAAGGTGCTGCGGGACGGCTCGCGCGCGCGCACCTACGTTGCCACCACCTCGCTGGCGTCACCGGAGCGGCGGGCGGCGCTGGAGGCGCTGGGCGCCATGGTCTTCGTGCTGGAGTCCAAGCAGGGGCGAGTGGACCTGCCGGCGCTGATGAACAAGCTGGCGGAGCTGGGCATCAACAGCGTCATGATCGAGGGAGGCGGGGAGTTGATCGGCTCGGCGATCCGCGAAGGCTTGGTGGACCGGGTGGCCGTCTTCATCGCGCCGACGCTCATGGGCGGCCAGGACGCCAGAGGCATGATCGGCGGCCGGTCGCCGTTGACGCTGGAAGGCCTGGTGCGCTTGCACGGACTCACCGTCCGCCCGGTCGGCGACGACTGGCTGGTGGAAGCCGCCCTGGCGCCGCCCTCGCCCCTCGGGGTGAACCCTTCAGGGCGAGCCTTCAGGGCAAGCCCTCGGGGTGAACCGGAAGCGGCCCCGCCGCGGTAAAATGTGATTATTGGTCGGACAGCGGGTCCGGCGCCGCCGTTCGACACACGACGTCCCTGAACCCATTTGGCCGCGGCGGAGCCCGGCCGTCACTCACGCGAGGTCCCCATGCGCGCGGCTGATCTCCTGGTTCGGTGCCTGGAACAGGAGGGCGTCCGTTTTCTCTTCGGTCTGCCAGGCGAAGAAACTATCGATCTGCTCGACGCCCTGATCGATTCGCCCATCCGCATGATCGTCACCCGCCACGAGCAGGGCGCGGCCTTCATGGCCGACGTGCACGGCCGGTTGACCGGCCGCGCCGGCGTCTGCCTCTCGACGCTGGGCCCCGGCGCCACCAATCTGCTGACCGGCCTGGCCGACGCGAATATCGACCATGCGCCGGTGGTGGCGATCACCGGCCAGGCCGACCTGAACCGGATGCACAAGGAATCGCATCAGTATCTCGATCTGGTGACGCTGTTCCGTCCGGTCACGAAATGGAATGCGCAAATCAAAACGGCCCAGATGGTGCCCGAAGCGGTGCGCAAAGCGTTCAAAATCGCGCAGACCGAGAAACCGGGCACAACCCATCTGGATCTACCGGAAGACGTCGCCCGGCTGGAGACCGATGACGGCGCGCTGCGGGTACAGCAGCCGGTGGCGCCGGAGCCCCACCCGCGGCAACTGGAGCGCGCCGTCGCGCTGCTGCGGGCGGCGCGCCAACCGGTGGT
>JBFMAJ010000089.1:0-7818 GCA_040755775.1 Nitrospirota bacterium | reverse complement strand
GAGGCCGCATAGCTCGCTCGGCAATCTTACGCCGGAGGAATTTGCATCGAGAAACCCGATCATGCTACAAACCCAAACCTACAATGGACTCAACCTACGCACTGTCTAAAGAAGGGGCGCAGGTCACATCTACTAAGGCCTCAATTTCTTCCCCTGACTCTGCCGAAACTTCTTTTGTAGGAGACGGTGTACAGGTCACTAGAGCAAGCAACGCTACAGTCGATGCTGCAATATGTCTCATGGGCTTCACCTCGTGGAGGGTCAAATGGATTTAACCTAACCGCCAGAAGCAGTCACACAGTTGCCACCGCAGCATCCCGTCTAGGGCTCAAGCGGCAAAAGCCCCATGATCCTAGGATAGCGAGCAAACTGGCCGGCGAGCATTCTCGCTTCCTGAGCGTTGAGATCAATTCCAGCTCGTTCCGCGGCTATAAGAACGATCGGCCCTAAAAAGCTTATCCTCTCTTTTCTATCTGTGGGTAATAACATCCCTCGTTCTCGCAGAATTTCTTTGGCACGCATTGCAATGATTGTTCTGGGATTTGTCGATCCAAGCATAGCGCCTCTGGCCGCTATGGCATGAATTTCCTCTATAACATTTACCGCTTCATCTCTGGTGGTGCCCATTTCTATTAGTTGCTGCACAATCGCTTCCTGATCGACTCCGGCTTCCAGTTGGTCGGTTACAGTGGCAAAGAGACCCTCCATTGCCCCTAGTTGAGCCTCAGCTATAATTTCTTCTGCGCCGTCTCGGTCGAAACCCCTTTTCATGAGGTGTTGAAGAATATCGTCCCATTCGGTTCCTGCTAGCCGTTGATTAGCCACAAGGGTGAGTACTTTCTCGCGAGCCTCTTCTTGGGCGTCAATATCACTTTCTTCCATCTACCACCCCTTTATGCCGCAACGCCTCTGAAGCGCACAATTGGACCGAATCCTACCAGAACGCGGCGGGGTTTGGAATGGAGAATCCGTTGTGATGAACACCTTGACAGAATATACAAATTTTTGTATATTCCCTGTGTGAAAGCGCTCGTCTGGATGGGGGCGTCGCTCCAGGACGTGAGGCAATTCCCACCGAGGGCGCGGCAAGGCATTGGGTTCCAACTATACAAGGTTCAGAACGGCTTGGAACCGTCGGACTGGAAACCGATGCCGAGCGTGGGGGCAGGCGTCAGAGAGATTCGAATCCATGCGGAACGGGAATATCGAGTGATTTACATCGCGCAGTTTGAGGAGGCGGTCTACGTGCTGCATGCGTTCGTCAAGAAAACCGCTCAAACCCCGAAGCATGATATTGACCTGGCGGCTCAGCGGTTCCAAGAAGTTCGTCGATCACGGCGAGGTAGGCCATGAAAAAGATAAAGCAGATCCGATCATCAGGGAATGTCTTTACCGATCTTGGTTTCGGCCCGCAGGAAGCGGAAAATCTCCATCTGCGCGCCCGGCTGATGGCCGAAATTCAAAAGTATATTGAACAGGAACGCATCACCCAAGCCCAAGCTGCAAGCCGCTTCGGCGTGACGCAACCTCGCATCAGCAATCTGCTGCGCGGCAAGATCCACTTATTCAGCGTCGACACGCTGATCGCCATGCTGTCCCATGCCGGCTTAACGGTCGATATTCGCATTAAGAAGGCGCAGGCGGCTTAACCTGCGGCACGATCATGAAACGGAAGGCTCAACTCGGCAATTTGCGGCCCATTGAAAAAATCATCAAGGAACAGTTAAATCGGAAACAGCTCAAGAAGCGGGACATCGGCAATCAAATTGATGGCCTTTGGAATCGCATCGGTGTGCAATTAAAATCCAAGGGGGTGAAGCCGACGGAGATCAATCAGGCCGTCAAGACAGCTAGGCGGAACGCGGGACTAGGCTCAACCGCACCAGCAACAGCAGCAGAATCGGCAGGTGGATCAATGTCCCCGCCAACCCGAGCAGCGGCTCGCCGATCCAGAAGGTCACCGCCAGGTTAAAGCCTAGAATCAGATAGTAGAGCCACACGGCCGAGAGCAGCGGCCGCGCTGGCCGATCAGGCCACAACCACCGGTCGGCCAGGATGAAGGCGCCGATGCTGGCGCCCCCCACCACGCCCCAGCCGACGAAGTTCGCGATCGGCACGCCGAAATAGATTCCCCCGTCGGGATAATAAAAGATTTTCCCCAGAAACCAGCGATCACCCCGCACCGCCGCCGGGTCGATCACCACGTCGATCCAGACAAAAAAGCAGACGGCCAGCAGCCAGACGCCCCAGGAGCGGCGCACGTCAGGCGCATCGATTAGGCGCAACTGTCCGCGCAGGCGCGCCACCGGCAGGCAGAAGGCGAGCGCCAGCGAGTAGGCGGCGTAGGCGAGGAAGGTGAACGAGAGCGAATCCATGAAGGGGACGTTGGAGATGTAGAGCTCCCGGCCTCGCGTATTTTCCAGATAGACATACGGACCAAAGGGAAAACCGTTCCGGACAGAGCTATACTCGGCCACAAAAGCCAGCGCCCAGGTGATGAGCAGGAAGAACAGCGCCCGCGCCCGGCCGAAACTCCAGACGGCGGCGGCCAGAAAGAGCGCAAGAAAAAAGAAGACGTATGGACGCAGGAGGACGGTGGAGAGGAAAAGCTGAAAAAACTCCATCAAGCTGTGAAAATGGGGTCAGAGAACATTTTAAACATTAGTCCAATCGGGAAAATGTTCTCTGACCCCATTTTGCCCTTCTACGAAGAAATCGCCTGCTTGGCCAGCTTCATGCCGGTATCCCACAGCCCGCCCGGGAAGCGCTGGGCCTCCTTGAGCACCGACGCAAGCGCGCCGACGAACCGGTCGACCTGGGCCTCGCTGATCGGCAGCGGCGGGATCAGCTTGATTACTTCCACGTTGGCGCCCGCGATTTCGGTCAAGATCCGGTGCTCGCTGTAAAGCGGCATGACGATCATTTGCGCAAACAGCCCCGGCCGCGCGCCGTGAATCATCTTCCAGCCCATCCGCAGTCCCATCGAGCGCGGCTCGCCGAATTCAATGGCAATCATCAGCCCCCGTCCCCGCACCTCCCGGATCAGCTCCGATTCCGCCTTCAGCGCCTCTAGTTTGCGTAACAACAATGCACCCATGTCCGCTGACCGCTCAACCAGCCGTTCTTCATCGAGAATGCGCAGCGTCGTGAGCCCGGCCGCCATCGCCAAGTTGTTTTCCGCGAAGGTGGCCGAATTGATCACGCAACGGTCCATTCGATGAAACACTTTGCGAAAAATCTCCTGCCGCATTAGCACCGCGCCCACCGGCACCAGCCCCGCGCTTAATGATTTGGCGATCAGGAGCAGATCGGGTGTGACGCCCCAGTGCTCGCAGGCGAAGAGCTTGCCGGTGCGGCCTAAACCGGTCTGGATCTCATCGATGATCAGCAGCGCGCCGTACCGGGCGCACAACCGCTTCGCCCCGGCCAGGTAGCCGTCGTCGGGAATGATCACCCCGCCCCCCTGAATCGGCTCGGTGATGAAGGCGGCCACGTCGCCCGCGGCCAGCTCACGCTCCAGCGCGGCAATATCGTTGAAGGGCACCGTCTGGCAGCCGGGCAGAAAAGGGCCAAAGCCGTCGCGAAAATACTCGGAGCCTATCACCGACAGCGCCCCGTAGGTCAGTCCGTGATAGCCGTTCCGGCAGGAGAGGATGCGGGAGCGCTTAGTGGCGTAGCGCGCGAATTTCAGCGCCGCTTCCGTCGTCTCGGCGCCCGAGTTGGTGAAGTGTACGCTGTCCAGCCCAGCCGGCGCATGCTTGACCAGCGCCTCGGCGAGCAGGCCGGCCAGCAGCGGCGCGTCCATCTGCACCAGGCTGGCTGTGTTGGCCGACAATAGATCGGCGATCGCCTTGGTCGCGGCGGGATGGTTGCGGCCGATGTTGAACACGCCCCAGCCGCTCAGCATGTCCAGGTAGTCTCGCCCCTCCTGATCGTAGAGCAGGCACCCTTCGGCCCGGACGTAAGTCCGGTCGAAGCCGATCGTCTTCAACACCTTGGCCATCTGCGCATTGACGTAGCGCTCGTAGAGCGCGTATTGCTCGGCGGCGCGCTCGCGCATCAATTTGCTCAGGTTGGATTCCATCAGAGAGCGTTCCCGGCCACCTTCGATTGACGGCCTATCGCGCGGGCAACTGCGCGATCGCCTGCTGCAGCCGGCGGGTTTGCTCGGCGGCATCGCCCTGGGCCCAGACCCGCTCGATCAACTCCCGCAAATAGGCCGACGCGCCGGCCACCTCGACCAAGATGCGATAAAACTCCTTCGGCGGCACCGTCGCGGCGGCGCGCAATTGCGCCAACCCTTCGTCGGTCAACGGAACGTAGATCTGACCAATATGGCAGACCGCCGGATAAATGCCCTGTCGGGCCGGTTCGATGGCAAAATTATCCATGGTGTCTTTTCCTTATACCCGCCGCGAGGCGACGTAGCCGGCGATCGCCCGCAATGGATTGGCAGCGGGACCGAATCCGGCCAGCGCATCGACGGCCCGCTCGATCGCCGCGGCCAGTTTTTTCTTGGAGGCCTCCAGCCCCAGCACGGCGGGATAGGTCGATTTGCCCTTGGAGCGGTCGCTGTTGACCGCCTTGCCCAGCTCCGCCGACGTGCCCTCCACGTCCAGAATGTCATCCATGATCTGAAAGGCCAGGCCCACGGCATCGCCGTAGCGGCTCAACGCGGCCAGCGCCCGCTCGCCGGCGCCCCCGACGATTGCGCCGGCGCGGATGGCCGCGCGGATCAACGCGCCGGTTTTGCGCCGGTGAATCCGCTCCAGCCCCGTCTCATCGATCGTGACGGCGCCGTCGGGCCGGCTCGCCTGCAAATCGAGCAATTGTCCGCCCACCATGCCCTGATAGCCGGCCGCCACGGCGATCTCCCTGATGATCTGGACAAGCCGGCGCGGCGCCACCGCCCGCGCCACCTGCGGAGCGCTCAGCAGCTCGAAGGCCATCGTCAGAAGCCCGTCGCCGGCAAGAATGGCCGCGGCCTCGCCGAACACTTTGTGATTGGTCGGCAGGCCCCGCCGCAGGTCATCGTTGTCCATCGCGGGCAGATCGTCATGGATCAGGCTGTAGGTGTGGATCAGCTCCAGGGAAGAGGCGACGACCAGCACCGCCGCCGTGCATTTCGCGCCCACCGTCTCGGCCGCGGCGATGGCCAGAATGGGCCGCAGCCGTTTGCCGCCGGCCGACAGGCTGTAGCGCATCGCTTCCTCGATCGTCGCCGGCCGCCCATCGGCCGAGGATGGCGACGGCAGCAGTGCATCGAGAAACCGGTTCACCCGCGTCCGGCGGTCGTCGAGATAGCGTTCCAGGGGAAAGGCGCGAGCCCCCGCCCTCGGCAAAACGGCTGCTCCCGCCCGTTTAATTGACCGTCTCCTTGACGACGTAAATGGGCCGCCGCTGCGATTCGTAATAGATCCGCACCAGCATCTCGGCCAGCAGGCCCAGCGTGAAGACCTGCAATCCGGCCAGCAGCAGCACCGTGCCCAGCAGCAGCAGGGGCCGGTTGGCCAGTTGCGCGCCGAAGACAAGCTTTTGCACGGCCAGCCAGCCGTCGATCACAAAGCCGGCCGCCGCCATCAGCAGGCCGACCCAGCCGAAGATGTGGAGCGGCCGCTGGCCGTAGCTCATCAAAAACCTGATCATGAGCAGATCCATCACCACTCGGAAGGTACGGGCCAGCGTATATTTGCTGCGGCCGTGTTGCCGGGGGTGATGGCGCACCGGCAACTCGGCGATGGCGGCGCCGTACAGGCTGGCGATCGCCGGAATAAACCGGTGCAGATCGCCGTAGAGCGGCACCACCCGCATCAACTCGGTCCGGTAGAGCTTCAGCGAGCAGCCGTAATCGTGCAGCCGCACGCCGGTGACCCGGCCGATCAGCCAATTGGCCAGCCGGGAGACGAGCACGCGCACCGGCGTGTCGCGCCGATCCACCCGCCACCCGCTGACGATATCGTACCCCTCGTCCAGTTTTTTGAGCATCGGGCCGATGTCGGCCGGGTCGTTTTGCAAATCGCCGTCCAGCACGGCGATCACCTCGCCCCGGGCATGGTCGAAGCCGGCCATCATCGCCGCCGTCTGGCCGAAATTGCGGCGCAGATGAATCATGCGCAAGCGCGGCATCCCCGCGCAGAGCGTGCGCAGCAGCGCGCCGCTGCCGTCGCGGCTGCCATCGTCCACGTAAATGATCTCGAACGCCACGCCCAGCGCCGGCAGCTCCGCGAGCAGCCGGTCGGTCAGCGGCTTCAAGCTGTCGCGCTCGTTGTGGATCGGGATGACGACGGACAGATAGGGCCGTTCCTCCGCCGAAGGCGAGCCGCCGGGCACCATAGCGGCAGAGTATAACAAAATCCCGAAAAAGTCTAAACACGTAACCCAACTTGCGAAAACGTCGGTCCGCTCCGTACAATAATGGGCATGGATGATGAGCAACAGGAGCTGGCGGCCCAATACTTCCAGGAGGCCTATGCCCTGCAGATGAAGGGCCAGCTCGAAGAGGCGGTCGACTATTATCAGCGATCGATCGAGGTCTGCCCGACCGCCGAAGCCTATACCTTTCTCGGCTGGACCTACAGCTTCATGGGGCGGATCGACGACGCCATCCAGGAATGCTACAAAGCGATCCGGGTCGATCCGGACTTCGGCAATCCCTATAACGACATCGGCGCCTACCTGATCGAAAAGGGCCAGTTGGACGAAGCGATTCCCTGGCTGAAGCGCGCCATTACGGCCCGGCGCTACGCCAGCTACGAATTTCCCCACCTCAATCTTGGCCGCGTCTACGAGCAAAAGGGTGAATGGACCCAGGCGCTGGCCGAGTATCGGCGGGCGCTGGCCATCAATCCCAATTACCTGCTGGCCAGCCGGGCCCTGAAGCGACTGCAGGCGCTGTTGAATTAATGGTCCGCCTTCCGCTCGACGCCCGGCATCGGGCCCTGCAGGCCCAGTGGACGCAGGCGGGCGGCTGGGAGGTCCCCCTTCATTACGGCGATCCGCTGGCCGAGCATGCGGCCGTGCGCGAAAGCGCCGGCCTGGCCGATTTGTCGGCCCGCGGCCTTTGGCGCGTCAGCGGTCCCGACCGCGCCAAATATCTGCAAGGCATTCTGACCAACGACGTTCAGGCATTGGCGCCGGGGCAGGGCTGCTACGCGGCGGTGCTGGATGTAACGGGCCACCTGCAAGCCGATCTCCGGCTCTATGCCGCGGGAGACGCCTTTCTGCTTGATTTCGATCCGGCGCTGACGACATCGGCCGCGGCGCTGCTGAAGCGCTACATCGTCGTGTACAAGGTGAAGCTGGACGATGTCTCGGCGGAGTGGATCCATCTGGCGATCTCGGGGCCCAAGACGGGCGAATGGCTCGCCGCGCTCTTCGGCCTCGATCTGCCGCCGCTGCCCGACTATCATTCGGTCGCCTGGGACTGGCGAGGCCGCCCGATCATCGTGATTCGGCTCTCGGAAACCGGGGAAGACGGCGTGCATCTGCTGGCGCCGAACGGCGCCGGCGCAGATTTTTGGGACGCCTGTCTGGCCGCCGGCCGGCCGGTGGGCGGTCGCCCGATCGGCCTGCAGGCGATGGAGTCGCTGCGGATTGAGGCCGGCGTGCCAAGGTTCGGCGCCGAACTGGATGCGTCGCGCTTTCCCGCCGAGGCGGGCATCGAGCATGCGATCAGCTATACCAAAGGCTGCGACCTGGGCCAGGAGACGACGATGCGGATCAAGACGCAGGGTTCGGTCAACCGCAAACTGGTCGGCCTTCGATTGGACGGCCCCGCGCTGCCCGAACCGGGCGCGCGGCTCTTGGCCGACGGACAAC
>JBFMAJ010000088.1:2014-7826 GCA_040755775.1 Nitrospirota bacterium | reverse complement strand
CGGCCGCAAAAATCACCATGCGGCGGGCCACGAAGAGGGGATCCTCGCCCGCCTCCAGCATGCGGGCCAGCCAGTAGACCGCGGCATCCGGATCGCTGCCGCGCATCGATTTGATGAAGGCGGAGATGACGTTGTAATGCTCTTCGCGGTCCTTGTCGAAGAGCAGCAACCGCTGCTGGGCTGCTTCCTTGACGGCCGATTCGGTCAGGAGGCGGCGGCCCTGCGCCGACGGAGGACAGAGCGCCACCGCCGACTCTAGCAGATTCAGCGCCCGGCGCGCGTCGCCCTCGGCCCAATAGGCGATCTGCCGAAGCAGCTCCCGCGGCGCCTCAATCTCCAGGGCGCCCAGCCCGCGCTCCGGATCATCCAATGCGCGCCGCAGAATCGTCACCAGATGGTCGGGGCTCAGCGGCCGCAGCACCAGCACCTGGCAGCGGGACAGCAGCGGCGCATTCAGCGCGAAGCTGGGATTTTCGGTGGTCGCCCCCATCAAAATGATCGTGCCGTTTTCCACGTGGGGCAGGAAGGCGTCCTGCTGGCTGCGATTGAACCGGTGGATTTCATCGACGAACAGAATCGTCCGCCGTCCGTCAGTCTTGGCCCGCTGGCGCAGCGCGGCCGCTTTGATCACCTCGCGCACCTCCTTGACGCCGGCCAGCACGGCGGAGAAAAAGACAAAATGGCATTGCGTCGCCTGGGCGATCAAGCGGGCCAGCGTGGTTTTGCCGGAGCCGGGCGGACCCCAGAAGATCATCGACGGGGGGCGGTCGGCCCGGATGGCGGCGTGCAGCACGGTGTCCGCCTTGGCGGCCTGATCCGGCTGACCCAGCAGATGCTCCTGGCCGACGAACTCGTCCAGCGTGCGGGGCCGCACCCGATCGGCCAACGGCGACGGCAGCGCCGCTTCCGACGTCGCCGCCGCGGACGCCGAGGGCTCAAACAAATCCGCCATGCGAGCAGTATAGCAACTTCGACTCCGTCGTGGAAAGCGGCCTGCTGTTGCCTCTTGCCATCGGTCGGGCGCGAGTACTTCGCGGGGCGGGGCTTTCCCGTCATGGAGCTGGAGGGCGGATTTGAGGGATGGAAAGACTATGATATGACGATTGAGCAGTAAAGGATCAGTCTCTCGCCTGCGCGTTGCCGCATTCGGCTCTTTCCGGAGTGGCAACACACGAATGAAGGATCGGCCTTTGGTTGGTCAACATTTGACCAAAGGCGAATTTTTCGTCCACATTCCAATCATACGAATTCTTCGTCTCCAGCATTCAATTGATTGTTAAATAAAGTTTTTTCTGTGTTTCCGGCCGGCCGGCTCGCACTGGCAACGATTTTGCTAGTCATAAAACGACACTGGTTGACAATTTTGAAAACGGGCACTACGGTTACAGAGAGGTCTTATGGCGACTCCATGACAGCCTCGGCCGATTCTTCGCTTACCTCCTCTTTCAGACGGTTGCCGCAAATAGCCGGCGTCGTTGTGTCGCTGATGGGCGCGCTGGTCCTGATCGGCTGGGCGTTCGACCTTGATGCCGTGAAAAGCGTCCTGCCCCGCATGGCCACGATGAAGGCCAACACGGCGCTGGCGTTGCTCTTGGCCGGCCTGGCGCTCCGGCTGTCCGTCACGCGGAATCGGAACCGGCCGGCCGGCCGCATCGCCCGGCTCTGCGCATTCGTCGTTGCCATGATCGGTCTGCTGACGCTCCTCGAATATCTCGCGGGGTGGGATTTCGGGATTGATCAACTGCTCTTTCGCGATTCGGAGGCGGCTCCGGACCATCCGTTCCCGGGCCGGATGTCCCAGGCCACCACCTTCAGCGTTTTTCTCGTCGGCGCCGCGCTGTTCCTGCTGGATATGGACCGGCTCCACGGTTCCCGGATCGCCCAATTGCTCGCGCTGGTCGCCGGCTATGTCGCGTTTCTGGCCTTGATCGGCTATGGCTACGGGGTGATATCGCTGTACCGCATCGGACCCTACAGCTCGATGGCCATGCATACCGCCCTGGCCATGCTCATCCTGAGCGGCGGGCTCTTGTGCGCGCGGCCGGAACGCGGCTTCATGGCGTTGCTGGCCAGCGACAGCATCGGCGGCGCGATGGTTCGCCGGTTGTTGCCGATCGCCTTCGGCGTTACGATCGTCATTGGCTGGCTGCGTCTGCAGGGTGAGCTGGGGGGCCTGTACGACTCACGGTTTGGCGTTGCGCTCTTCGCCATCTCGAATGTCACCATCCTCGCGCTGGCCTTCTGGTGGTATGCAGGCCGGCTTGATCAATCGGACACCGAACGCCAACGGGCGGAAAGGGCGCTGGCGGACCATGCGGAAGCATTGGCCCGCTCCAACCAGGAATTGGAACAGTTCGCCTATGTCGCCTCGCATGATTTGCAAGAGCCGTTGCGCATGGTCTCCAGCTACACGCAACTCCTGGGCAAACGCTATCGGGGGAAACTGGACGCCGACGCCGACGAATTCATCCACTACGCCGTGGATGCGGCCAGCCGGATGCAGCGACTGATCAATGATCTGCTGACCTATTCTCGCGTGGGCACCCGGGGCAAGCCGCTCGAGCCGACCGATTGCGACGCCGTGCTTCGTCAGGTATTGGCCGATCTCCAACTGGTCGTTCAGGAAAGCGGGGCCGTGATTACCCACGATTCCTTGCCGACAGTACCGGCCGACGGCGCGCAACTGGCGCAGCTCTTTCAGAATCTCATCACGAACGCCGTCAAATTTCGGCGGGATCAGCATGCCCCGCGCATTCACCTGTCGGCCACGTTGAAGGGAAACAACTGGCTCTTTTCCGTCCGCGATAACGGCATCGGCATCGATCCCCGGCACTTTGACCGAATCTTCATCATCTTTCAACGGCTTCACACGGGAGCCGCCCATCCCGGCACCGGCATCGGCCTGGCCATCTGCAAAAAGATCGTGGAGCGTCACGGCGGACGGCTCTGGGTGGAATCGCAACCCGATCAGGGAACCACCTTCCTCTTTACCTTCCCACGAGAAAGGAGATGACACGCGATGAACAATGGCAAGCCGATTGAGCTCTTGTTGGTGGAAGACAATCCGGGCGACGTCCGCCTGACCCGGGAAGCGCTGAAGGAAAATAAGATCCGAAACAATCTGCATGTGGTCGTGGACGGCATGGAAGCGATGGCCTTTCTTCGGCGGGACGGGAAATACCGGGAAGCCGTCCGACCCGACCTGATTCTGCTCGATCTGAACCTGCCCAAGAAAAACGGCCGTGAGGTGCTGGCCGACATCAAAGGCGATGAGCAGCTCAAACGGATTCCGGTCGTCGTTCTCACCACCTCGCAGGCCGAGCAGGATATCGTGAGGAGTTACAACCTTCACGCCAACTGTTACATTACAAAGCCGGTTGACCTTGATCAGTTCATCGGCGTGATCAAGGAAATCGAAGGCTTTTGGCTGACGGTCGTCAAGCTTCCGCCAAAATAAGGAGTTGACGGTGCTGAGAGTTCTTGTGGTCGAGGACAATCCGGGGGACGCCCGGCTGATCCGGGAAATGTTTGCCGACGGGGGAGCGCGTCGGTTCACAATGACGCACGTGGAGCGGCTCCAGGAGGCGCTGACGAAGTTGAAGGAGGAGGAGCACGACGTCGTGCTCCTCGACCTTTCCTTGCCGGACTCGCACGGCCTTGACACCGTGACAAGGATTGCGGCGGCCGCCCCCGACATGCCGGTGGTGGTTCTGACCGGCCACGGCGACGAAGCCGCCGGGCTGCAAGCCGTGCAACGGGGCGTGCACGACTATCTGGTCAAGGGCGCGGTGATGGCCGACGGACTGATGCGGTCGCTGCGCTACGCCATCGAGCGCAAACGCATCGAAGAGGAGCTGCACCGGCTCAACGCCCAACTGGAGCAGCGGGTGGTCGAGCGCACGGCCCAACTAGAGGCCGCGAACAAGGAGTTGGAGGCCTTTTCCTACTCGGTCTCTCATGACCTGCGGGCACCGCTCCGGGCGCTGGACGGCTTCAGCCAGGCGCTGCTGCATGACTATGCCGATGCGCTGGATGAGCAAGGCCGGCAGCATCTGGCGCGCATCCGGGCGGCCAGCCAGCGAATGGCCCAGCTCATCGACGATCTGCTCAACCTGTCACGCGTGGTGCGGGCCGAAATGCGCGTGGAGACGGTCAATCTCAGCAATCTTGCCCGGGCCATCATGGCGGAGTTGCAGGCGCAACAGCCCGATCGACGGGTGAATTGCTCGATCCAGGGAGATGTCACGGCAAAGGGCGATGGGCGGTTTATCAGGCTGGCGCTGGAAAATCTGCTCGGCAACGCGTGGAAATTCACGTCAAAACAGTCGAGCACCACGATCGAATTCGGCGTGATCGAGACCGATGGGAAGCCGGCCTATTTTGTCCGGGATAACGGCGTCGGCTTCGATATGGCCCATGCCGGCAAGCTCTTCGGCGCGTTCCAACGGCTGCACACGGTAACCGACTTTCCCGGCACTGGCATCGGGCTGGCCACCGTGCAGCGCATCATCCACCGCCACGGCGGCCGGGTCTGGGCGGAGGGGGCGGTGGGCAATGGCGCGATTTTCTATTTCACGCTAGAATTATACAAGGAGCCCAACGATGGGTGATCGAATCATTTTACTGGTCGAAGACAATCCGGATGATGAAGCCCTGACCCTGCGGGCGCTGAAGCAAAACAAGATTAAAAATCAGGTCGTTGTCGCCCGGGACGGCGCCGAGGCCCTGGATTATCTGTTCGCAACGGGCGCGCACGCCGGGCGGGACGTCACGGTCCAACCGGAAGTCGTGTTGCTCGATTTGAAGCTGCCGAAAATCGACGGGCTGGAGGTGCTGCGCCGCGTCCGCGCCAACCCGCGCACCCGGCTGCTGCCCGTCGTCATCTTGACCTCCTCGAAAGAAGAGCAGGATTTGATCGACAGCTATGCCTCCGGGGCGAACAGTTACATCCGCAAGCCGGTCGACTTCAATCAGTTCACCGAAGCGGTCAAGCAGTTGGAGCTCTACTGGCTGGTGTTGAACGAGCCGCCGCTGGGAAGGCCGGGCTGATGGGCAAACCGCTGAACGTCCTGTTGGTCGAAGATTCCGAGGACGACGCGCGGCTGACGATGCTCGAGCTGCAGCGGGGCGGATACGACCCCACCGTCGAGCGGGTGCAGACGTTCGCCGCCATGAACGCCGCCATCGACCAGGGCGGGTGGGACGTGATCATCGCCGACTATTCCATGCCGCAGTTCAGCGGGCTGGCGGCGCTGGCCCTGATGCAAAAAAGGGGGCTGGACGTGCCCTTCATCATCATGTCCGGCACGGTGGGCGAGGAGACCGCGGTCGAGGCGATGCGGGCCGGCGCCCATGACTACATCATGAAAAACAATATGCGGCGGCTGACAGCGGCGATCGAGCGGGAAGTGCGCGAAGCGAAAATCCGGCAAGACCGGCGGCAAGCGGACGAATGGAACAAATACCTGGCCCTGAACGACCGGCTGACCGGCCTGGCGAATCGCACCACGCTGCAAGACCGCCTGGAACAGGCGATCAAAACGTCCCAGCGCGAGAACCGGCCGGTGGCCGTGCTGCTGCTGGACCTGGATCGATTCAAGGAAATCAACGACACGCTCGGCCATTCGCACGGCGACACCGTCCTGCAACAAGTCGGCGAGCGCCTGAGACGGGCGCTGCGGGACTCCGATACGGTGGCCCGCATGGGCGGGGATGAATTTGCCGTGCTGTTGCCGCTGTCGTCGCCGGACCACGCCGACATCGTCGCCCGCAAGATCATCGACGCGCTGGAACCGCCGCTGCTCATCGAGCG
>JBFMAJ010000088.1:0-2004 GCA_040755775.1 Nitrospirota bacterium | reverse complement strand
CGGCTTCCCATCATCGTGGAAGCCAGCATCGGCATCGCCGTCTGCCCCGATCACGGCGAGACGGCGGAAGCGCTTATCCAGCACGCGGACGTCGCCATGTACATGGCCAAAAACACCAAAAGCGGGTTTACCGTCTACAACCAGACCCTGGATTTGCACAATCCGCGCCGTCTGGCGTTGATCGGCCAGTTGCGCGAAGCAATCGACGGCCGCCACCTGTTCCTCCACTATCAACCCATCGTGGAGCTGCGCTCCAACCGTATCGCGGGTGTGGAAGCGCTGGTCCGCTGGCAGCACCCGGAGCAGGGATTCATCCCTCCGGATCAGTTCATCGGCCCGGCCGAGCAGACCGGATTGATCATGCCGCTGACGCAATTCGTCGTGCAGGCGGCCGCCGAGCAATGCCGGACCTGGCGGCAGGCCGGCGTCCCGCTGCGGATCGCCGTCAACGTGTCGGCACGCAACCTCCAAGACCCCCGGTTTCCGGACCAGGTGGCCCGGACGCTGGAGGCGTGCGGCGTCGAGCCGGCGTCCCTGTCGTTTGAAATCACGGAAAGCGCCATCCTGATGAATCAGAGTTCGGTGCTGGAGGTGCTGGGGCGTTTTCACCGGATGGGCATGGAGCTGGCCATCGATGATTTCGGCACCGGTTACACCTCGCTGGGCCAATTGAAGCGCCTGCCGGTTCAGACGATCAAAATCGATAAATCATTCGTGCTCGGCATGCTGGCCAATGACAACGACCACGCGATCGTCCGGTCGGTAATCGATCTGGGCCATGACCTCGGGTTGAAAGTCGTCGCCGAAGGCGTCGAGAACCAGGCGCTCTGGGAGCAACTGAACGGGCTCGGCTGCGACCTGGCCCAGGGCTACCATATCAGCCGCCCGGTGCTGCCCGGCGATTTGATGAAATGGTCGGCTCGGGCGCCATTTACCCTCGCCGGCTCTTCTCCGTAGTCCGGACTCGGACCAGTCCAGCGCGCTCGAAAGTTGTGTCCGCCGAGCGATTCGTGTAAAAACAGATCTCATGGCCCATCGTGACCGGCTGCTTCGAAGGCTGGTGCTGCTGCTTGCGCCGTGGATGCCGTTGAGTCTGTACGCGGCAGACGCCGTCCACAACCACGTCGGCAACGGCCTCCCCCGCCCGCCGTCGGATCAGGCCTTTTCCGAATTCAGCCATCATCTGGCCGGATGGTTCGTGCTGGCCCTGGCCGCGGGCGAATTTCGCAACGCGCTCTGGCCGGCCCGATGGGTCTGGGCGCGCGCCCTGCCGGCGATCGGCCTCCTCGGCGCCGGCCTGTGGCTGCTCGTCTGGAGCGACATCGATACCTGGGCGCCGGCGGCCGGTTTCATTCAGCCGTTTTTGGCCGGCGACTGGGAGGCGATCCAGCATAAAATCTACGCGGCGCTGCTGCTGTCGATCGGCGCGATCGAGTGGCTACGGCAGCAAGGCCGGTTGACGCACGCGGCCTGGCGCTGGCCGTTGCCCCTCTTCGCCATCGCCGGCGGCGCCCTGCTGGTGCCGCACATGCACCACGCCGCGGGCGATCTGCGGCTCATCCAGCAACATCATCAACTGCTGGGCGCGACGGCGGTGCTGGCCGGCTTGGTCAAACTGGCGCCCGAAGTGCCCGGCGCCTCGTGGGCTCAACGGCGGGACCGCTGGGATGTGGCGTGGGCCGCGCTGGTGCTGCTGATCGGCATCGAGCTGCTGCTCTACGCCGAGTAACCGTCCGGGGGGACGGTGTCGGCCGCATCGTCGCGGGGCCATGGGATCCGGCGCGACGCCAAGACGCGCCGGATGTCGCGCTCCAACTCCGGCCCAAGCTGCGGACGGATCGACACGTCCCCGCCCTGCAGCGAGCCGGCCACTGCGCCGCCATGCAATGCCATGACATTGCCGGCCTGCGCCGGCACCCGCGGACCCGGCGTGAGAATGCCGGCCAGGTTGAGCGGATCGACCGCCGACAGATAGACGAGCCGCGGCTCCGGCGGCTCGCGCCG
>JBFMAJ010000087.1:0-7832 GCA_040755775.1 Nitrospirota bacterium | reverse complement strand
CCCTGGTGGCGGGCGACCGCATGGCCACCGAAGGCTATCAGGTCGCCGACCGCCGGATCGAGAAAGTCTTTAAAGCCGACGACCATTCCGCCATCGCCATCGCCGGCGCGGCCGGCCCCTGCGTCGAGCTGGCCCGTCTCTTCCAGGTTGAATTGGAGCATTACGAGAAATTGGAAGGCGCCCGGCTGTCCATGGAAGGCAAAGCGAACAAGCTGGCGCAAATGGTCCGGGCCAATTTGCCTTTTGCCATGCAGGGCCTGATCGTGGTGCCGCTGTTTGCCGGCTTCGATCAGAAGCGCGGGCAGGGCCGGATCTTCAAGTATGACGTTGCGGGAGGCCGGTACGAGGAGGCGGACTATCACGCCACAGGCTCGGGCGGCAAGGACGCCCGCACCACCATGAAGAAACTCTACCGACCGGGCCTTGACCGGGACGGCGCGCTGGCCGTGGCCCTGGAGGCGCTCTACGACGCGGCCGAAGAGGACGTGGCGACGGCGGGGCCCGATCTGGTCCGGAACATTTTTCCGACCGTCAAGATCATTGATCAGACGGGCCTGACCGACGTCGGGGAGGACAGGATCCGGACCACGATGACCCGGTTGATTGACCAGCGGCGGCGGAGCTGACGATGGCGATCCCCTTCTACGTGCCGCCCCAGCAGATGATGCAGGACAAGGCGGAGTACGCCAAGGCGGGCATCGCCAAGGGCCGCTCCACCATCGCCATGGAGTACCGCGACGGGATTGTGCTGGCCGCCGACAATCCGAGCCTCTCCATCTACAAAATCTCGGAAATTTACGACCGCATCGCCTTCGCCGGCGCCGGAAAGTACAGCGAATTCGAGAACTTGCGCAAGGCGGGCATCCGCCATGCCGACCTGAAGGGCTACATGTACAGCCGGGAGGACGTGACGGCCAAATCGCTGGCGAACGCCTACTCCCAGGTGCTGGGCACGATCTTCAGCCAGGAGGTCAAGCCGCTCGAGGTGGAGATCATCGTGGTGGAGGTCGGCGCGGACGATCAGCCCAATCAGCTCTACCGGATCAGCTTCGACGGCAGCATTTACGACGACGTCGGCTTTGCGGTGGTCGGGGGGCGCGCCGAGGCGATCCAGATGGCCGTCAAGCAGCGGTACCGCGAGGGCGCGCCGCTGGAAACCGCCCTTGCCTGGTGCATGGAATCGCTCGAGCAGGGGGGTAACCAGAAAATCCCCGTCGACGAATTGGAGGTCGCGCTGCTCAGCCGCCAACGGACCGGCCGGCGCTTCCACCGGGTGTCCAAGTCCGAGCTGGAGCGGTTGTTGTCGGGAACGCCGTCATAGCGTGATCCGGCCCATGCCAGGAACCCGCCGATGCGATCGCGCATTTTTGGATTGGAAAACGAGTACGGGCTGATTTTCTTCCCGAACGGCCGGGTCTATCTCCCGATGGAGAAGATCCTCGGCTACATCTTCGAAGGACTGATCCCCAACAGCTGGCCGTCCAACGCCTTCCTGATCAACGGCGCGCGCTTTTACCAGGATACCGGCTGCCACCCCGAATATTCGACCCCGGAGTGCGACAACCTGCGCGATCTGGTGACGCACGACAAGGCCGGCGAGCGGCTGCTGGAGGCCTGCCTGCCGGTCGCCGAGCGGCGGCTGAAGGACGAAGGGCTGAGCGGCACGATCTATATCTTTAAAAACAATACCGACTCGATGGGGAACACCTACGGCTGCCATGAAAATTATCTGATGCGCCGGGAGCTCGATTTCTGGCGGGTGACCGAGCAGTTGATCCCGTTTTTCGTCACGCGGCAGATCTATACGGGCGCGGGCAAGGTCAGCAAGATCGCGGGCAAGGCGCACTTCTTCATTTCCCAGCGGGCCCAGCACATCCATGAAAAAACGTCGTCCTCCACGACCTCTTCGCGCAGCATCATCAACACCCGGGACGAACCGCACGCCGACGCCGAAAAATACCGGCGCTTGCACATCATCGTCGGCGACTCCAACATGTCGGAATGGTCCACCTACCTGAAAGTGGGCACGACGGCGCTGGTGCTCGGCCTGGTGGAGGAGGGACGCGTGATCGGCGGGGTCGAGCTGGAAGATCCGGTTCGCTCGATCCGGGATATTTCCCGGGATCTGACGTTGAAACGGAAAGTGAAAATGGAGGACGGCCGGGAGCTGACCGCGATCGAAATCCAGCGCCTCTATCTGGACCAGGTCGCCCGCTACGCGGCGACGCTGGACGAGCCGGAGGCCGACGAGCTGGTCCGGCGGTGGGCGTCGGTGCTCGATCATTTGGAGCGGGAACCCGCGGCGCTCTCCCGGACGGTCGATTGGGTCATCAAGCACCGGCTGATGACCGGCTACATGGCCAAAAAAGAATGCGGCTGGGACGATCCCCGGATCGCGTTGGCCGATCTGCAGTACCATGACGTGAACCGCGCCCGGGGGCTGTATTACTTGCTGGAGCGGGACGAGCAAGTCGATCGGTTGACCACCGACGGGGAGATCGAGCGGGCGATCACCACGCCGCCGCAGACCACCCGGGCGAAGGTGCGGGGCGACTTCATCAAGTTCGCCAAGGAGCGCAACCGCTCCTACACGGTCGATTGGACCTATCTGAAGCTCAATGGCTACTGGGAGGAGACGATCCTCTGCATGGATCCCTTCGCGTCGACGAATAAACGCGTCGATGAGCTGATCACGGCGTCCCGGTGACGGCATGATGACGAAGCCCGGGCTGGCGGCGGCTGCGGCGGCATGGTGTTTGTGGGCCGCCGCAGCGTACGCGCTGGAACCGGCCGAGCCGCCGCTGACGGCGCCGAAGACGCTCGCGGGCCGGCAAGGGGACGTGGTGCCGTTGATCGTCACCGTGCCGGCCCGCGGCGCGACGCCCGTCGGTCAATCGACGACCCTGGTCGGCCGGATGGGTGAGCGGGCCATCCCCTTCTTTCCCCTGGATCCGCCCGGCCGTTTCGGCGCGCTGGTCGGCCTGGATCTGGACGAGCCGGTCGGCACGCAGACCATGACCCTCTGGGTCGACGGGGAGCCCGCGGCGGAGCTGAGCGTCACGGTTGAACGACAGCACTTCCCCGTGCAGACGCTCACGCTGCCGGATGAAATGGTGCAGTTGGACGAGGCCACGCTGGTGCGCGTGAACCAAGAGCAAAAGGACGCGCTGGCCGTCATGGCGGCGCACACGCCCGAACGCTGGTGGGCCGGCGAGTTCGTCCTGCCGGCCGACGGCGAGCTGCGGGACAGCTTCGGCCGCCGCCGGATCATCAACGGCGAGCCGCGCAGCCCCCACACGGGCGAGGACATCTCCGCGCCGGAGGGCGCGGAGGTCGTCGCCAGCAACAGCGGCGTCGTCCGATTGGTGGCGGATCATTTTTTCAGCGGCAAAAGCGTCTTTCTGGACCACGGCGGCGGTTTGTATACCATGTATTTTCACCTGGCGAGCGTCGCCGTCGCCCCGTCGCAGCGCGTGGAAAAGGGCCAGATCATCGGCGCCGTCGGCGCCACGGGCCGCGCCACCGGCCCCCACCTGCATTGGGGCGCCCGCCTCAACGGCGCGCGCATTAATCCTCTGCAGCTCCTTCGCCCGGCCTTTCCCTAGACCCCCCGTCCGTCGTCCTTGCTCCGCGGTTTGCCACCAATTGAGGGGGCGGCTATACTTGCAATAAGAGGCAGACATGGCTCAACCGGTCCCTCAAGCCCATGGGTTGCGGCGGCTGTTTCAAACGGTCACCGAGCGCAGTTTTTTGGAGCGGTTGGGCTGGCCCGATTGGGCGGTGATGGCCTATTTGAGCGACCTGCTGACCGACTGCGTGCACGCGGATCATCTCTATCCGACCCACGGCGCCACGGGGCGCCGCCTGGTCGACCTGGTGGAGATGCTGCAGGAGGCGGACCGCCGGGGCGGTTCTGAATCGCCCGAGCGGGAGCGCGACCTGCAGCGGCAAATCGGCGACTACACGCTGCTGATGACGGGACTGTTTCCGGAAGGCGTCCGGCGGTTGCGCACCGTCCTGATCGTGCGCGCCGATGCGCTCCTCGATTACGTCAAGGTGGGCAAGCGCGCCTACCGGATCGTCGCGGAACGGGTCCAGGAATCGGAGCGGGATCACGCCGCCCGGCGGTCGGCCGTGCAACTGTTCCGGCGGCTATCCGCTGAATTCGAATTGTGCGTGCTCGGATTGGGCTACGTGAAGGAAGAGCTGGCTCATCTGCAGGCGTCGCGGGATCCCCGATTGCGTCGGCTGTGGTCGCATTGACCGCGGCGAACGATGTGAGGCAGAGGTGGAAAAACGCCCACAGTCTCGGGTTTTGAAACGGCTGTTCGTGCGATTCGGCGTCGATCTCCCCATCTACGTGGGGTATACGTCCGATATTTCCGAGACGGGAATTTTCATCAAGGCCAGCACGATTTTCCCTCCCAGGACCACGCTGAAGATCGCCATGACGCTGCCGGACGAGCGAGTCGTGCTATTGACCGGCCAAGTGATTTGGGCCAAGCGCGTGCCGCCGCAGTTGGCGCGCATGATCAGAAAAAACGGCATGGGCATCCGCCTGCAACAGCCGGACGCCGACTATTTGGCGATGTTTCAGGCCGTGGCCCGGCGCTAAAGCAACCGCTCGTTGATCGTCGTGGGCGTGCGATCCCGTAATTGCTGCAGAAAGGCCATCATGGCCCGCTCTTCTTTTTGCTGCCGAAGAGCTTCTGGCGTCTGGGCGGGAGGGCCGCCGGAAGCGGCCGGGGCCGGCAGCTCCTGGGGAAGCAGGGCGACGGAAGCCCGCACGGCGGCGCGGGCCTTGTCGGCGAGCAGCTCACCGCGCTGGGCCTCTTCAAAACGCTGGGGCGTCCAGTGATTTCTCAGCAGCGTTTGCTCGTAGACGGCCGGATCGAAGCGGCCGTCGCGCTGGAACGCCGGAATCTTGATCAGCGCCGCCGTCAGCTCCTCATCCGTCACCGACAGCCCCAGCTCGTCCGCGGTGAACCGCCACAACTGCTGATCGATCAGGTTGTTCACGACCGTATGCGGCAGATCGAGCTGCTTGATCAATTCGGGAGTGAATTGATCCCGGAAAATGTTCTGGTAAGCCTCGTAGGTCCGCCGGTAGGCATTCTGGTATTCCTGCACCGAAATCGAGGCCTTGCCGACCGTCGCCACCACCCGCTCGCTGGAGGGCGTAAAGCCGATCCAGCCCATCGTGACGATGAAAATCGCGATGATGAGGCCGAAAATGGACCGGAGAATCCACGGATTTTCCACGGCCCGCTGTCGGAGAAAACGAATCACAACTCGTATGATACGGAATGCGTCCGGTCATTTCAACCGGAGGGGTGCCGCCTTGCGCCAAGGGGGGGGCTATATTATAATGACGCCGCGTGGAAAGTCTGCTCGAACTCAAGGCCGATCATCTTCCGCGGTTCGTTGCGAGAGTCATCGACACCCTGTTGGCGGCGGCGCTCGCCCATGTGGCGGAGCCCGTGGGATTTTTCGCCGCGATCACCTATCTGCTGATCGCCGACGGCGTGGTGCCGGGACGCAGCGTCGGCAAAGCGGTGATCGGGCTGCGGGTCCTCGCCGAGGACGGCCGGCCGGCGGGATTGCGCGAATCGATCCTGCGCAACCTCCCTTGGGGCCTGGCGTGTGTGCTGTTTGTGATTCCCTGGATCGGTTGGCTGCTCGCCGGCGCCGTCGCGGCGCTGGAGGGGTTGTTGGTGCTCGGCAACAGCCGCGGTCGTCGCCTGGGCGACGAATTGGCCAATACGCACGTCATCAACGCTGAGCGGACGCGGAGTGTCTCGTGGGATTGATGGATCAGTTGTTGGGCTGGTTTTCGCAGGATCTGGCCATTGATTTGGGAACGGCCAACACCCTCGTCTACGTGCGGGGGCGCGGCATCGTGCTGGACGAGCCGTCGGTGGTGGCGGTGGAGAAACGGACCGGCCGCATCCTGGCCGTGGGCGCGGAAGCCAAGCGGATGCTGGGCCGCACGCCGGGCAATATCGTGGCGATCCGCCCGATGCGGGACGGCGTGATCGCCGATTTCGAAGTGGCGGAGAAAATGCTGAGCCACTTCATCAACAAGGCGCACAACCGGACGACCTTCGTGCGGCCGCGGGTGGTGATCTGCGTGCCGTCGAAGATCACCCAGGTCGAGCAGCGGGCCGTGCGCGATTCGGCCGAGCTGGCGGGCGCCCGGGAAGTCTACATGATCGAGGAGCCCATCGCCGCAGCCATCGGGGCCGGCCTGCCGATCGCCGAGCCCTACGGCAACATGGTGGTGGACGTGGGGGGCGGCACGACCGACGTGGCCGTCATCTCGCTGGCCGGCATCGTCTACAGCGAGTCGGTCAAGGTGGCCGGCGACAAGATGGACGACGCCATCTCCAATTACATCAAGCGGAAATACAATTTGCTCATCGGCGATCATATGGCCGAGATGGTGAAGCTGGAAATCGGCTCGGCCTATCCGCTCGACGAGCGGAAAACGATCATCATCAAGGGGCGCGATCTGATTTCGGGCATTCCCAAGACGCTCACGATCGACGACGCGGAGATCCGCGAGGCGCTGGCCGAGCCGATCAGCGCCATCGTCAACGCCATCAAGATCGCCCTGGAAAACACACCGCCCGAGCTGGCCGGCGACATCATCGACCGGGGCATCGTGCTCACGGGCGGCGGCTCGCTGTTGCGCGGCCTGGACATCCGCTTGCGCGAGGAGACCAATTTGCCGATCATCACGGTGGACAACCCCCTGACGACGGTGGTGCTCGGCACCGGCAAGGCCCTCGAAGAACTGGAGCTGCTGAAAAAAGTGTCCATCCAGACCTGAAGAGCATGCGTGGGTTAGGGCTCACCCGAACGCGGGGGTTGGCGGTTTTGGTGGGCATCGCGTTTCTGCTGATCCTCTTTTCCCCTCAAATTCAGCGCCGTCCGTTGCTGATCATCGAGCAGCCGCTCTTGCTGGTCGAGTCGTGGCTCCAGCGGCTGCTGGGCGGCGCGACCGGTTGGGGCGGCGGGCTGATGGACCGGTACGTCACGGTCTGGGGCCTGAGCGAGGAAAACCAACAACTGCGGGACGAGCTCTCGCGCCTCCGCGGGGAGCTGACGCTCCTGGAGGAGCGGCTGGGAGAGGTCGCGCGCCAGGAGCGGCTGGCGGAGTTTCGCCGTGAGACGGGCCTGCCCCTGACCGCGGCGCGGGTGATCGGCCGCGATCCGACCAACTGGCATGAAAGCGTGCTGCTCGACCGTGGCGAACGCGACGGCGTTCGGCCGGACATGGGCGTCGTGGCGCCGGATGGCGTCGTGGGCCGGGTCATCCGGGTCATGCCGAAAACCGCCGTCGTGCTGCTGGTCTCCGACCGGAACAGCGTCGTGCCCGGCCTGGTGCAGCGGAGCCGGGACGAGGGGCTGATCGAAGGCCTCGGGGACGGGCGGCTGAAGATGAAATATTTGTCCAATCTGGCCGACGTGGAGGCCGGAGATCTGGTGATCACGTCGGGATTGACGCCCGAGTTTCCCAAGGGACTACGGATCGGCACCGTGACGGCGGTCGAGCGATCGCCCGACGCCATCAGCCAGCAGGTCTGGCTGGCGCCCGCCATCAACCTGGCACGGCTCGAAGACGTCTTGATTCTGCCGCTCTCCGGAGGCGGGCGCTGACGCCGATGGCGCTCCTGTTCTACGCCGCGCTCTGCCTGTTGGTGGTGCCGATTCAGATGCAGTGGGCCGGCGCCATCGCCGTGTTGGGGGTCCGGCCCGATCTGCCGGGGGCCTGGGTCTACGGCATGGGGTTGACGTTGGGGCCTTGGGCGGGAGGCCTTGCGGGGGCG
>JBFMAJ010000086.1:0-7956 GCA_040755775.1 Nitrospirota bacterium | reverse complement strand
GCCGTCCGGCACCGACTGCTGGGTGTTCAGCGGCGCCTGCTGCAACGGGGCCGGGTGGTGATGGAAGGCCGGGACATCGGCACCGTGGTCTGTCCCGGGGCGCCGGTGAAATTTTTTTTGGACGCGGCCCCCTCGGTGCGCGGCCGGCGGCGGTTCGATGAGTTGGGGGCCGGCCCGGCGGACTCGGCCCGGCGGACATTGTCGGCCATTCAGGAGCGGGATCGGCGGGATCGGCGGCGCGCGGTCGCCCCGTTGCGGGCGGCTGATGACGCGGTGCGGATCGATACGACCAGCTTGACATTGGAGCAGGTGGTCGATAAGATGATGGCGATTTTGGAGAGCCGCGGGATTCTCTTATCTTCCGGTCGGTTGCGTCGATTGCCCCGCCGTTGAGAGATGCTCTACGCCATCCTGCGGGCAATCATCTGCTGGTGGGCGCGCTGGTACCTGCGCCTGGAGGTGGTCGGGCGGGAACACGTGCCCGCCTCCGGCGGTTTGCTGGTCGCCAGCAACCACGTGAGTTATTTGGATATTCCCATGCTGGCCTGCGCGTTGGGGCGGCGGGCGGATTTCATGGGAAAACGGGAGTTGTTTCACCACCCCATCGTCGGGCGCGTCTACCGCCATCTGGGCGGTTTTCCGATCCGGCGGGGCGGGGTGACGAAGGACGCGCTGCACGAGGCGATTCGCCGGCTGCGCGGCGGGCGGGCGGTGGTGATCTACCCGGAGGGCCAAATCAGCCTTTCGGGTGAGCTGCTGCCGCCCAAGCCGGGCATCGGCGTGCTGGTGGCGCGAAGCGGCGTGCCGGTGTTGCCCGCGTACGTCGCGGGCACGGATGAGGCGATGCCGCGGGGCCGCCGGTGGGTGTGGCCGCGGCCCGTGAAAGTGGTGCTCGGCCGTCCTCTGACGTTCGGGCCGGAAGAGGAGGCGGCGGCCGGGGGCGCCGAGGACGCGGACGCGTCGGCGTCGATGCGGGAGCAGCAACGGATACGGTACGCGGAGATTAGTCAGCGCGTCATGCAGGCGATCACGGCCTTGCAGGCGCAAAGTCAACAGACGGCGGCGGTGCTCGAAACGGCTCGCGGCGCAAAACACTCAGGGATCGACAAAGGAGGATGACAGGCAACATGACTGTTCAGCAAAAAGAAATGCCGCGAATTTACGCCGCCGGCCCCCAGACGCCGGAACGGGCCAAGCTCGACGAATTGTACGCCGAAACATTCAAGAATTTGCAGGAAGGCAGCCTGGTCGACGGGCGGGTGGTGGCGTTTCTGCCGGACGGCATCGTCATCGACATCGGCTATAAATCGGAAGGCATCATTCCCCAGGGCGAATTCTCGGCCGACGAGTTGAAGCAATTGTCGGTGGGTTCGCCGATTCAGGTGTTTCTGGAAGCCCGCGAGGATATGGAAGGCAACCTGATTCTGTCCAAGGAGAAGGCGGACCGGATGAAGGTCTGGGGCGATCTGGAAAAGCTGTACGAGGCCGGCTCGCCGATCAACGGGAAAATTCTCTCCCGCGTCAAAGGCGGGCTGATCATCGACATCGGCGTGAAGGCTTTCCTGCCGGGCTCCCAGGTCGATTTGCGCCCCACCCGCGATCTGGACAACCTGCTGGGCCAGACCGTGCCGGTCAAGATTATTAAAATGAACCATCAGCGCAGCAACGTCGTCGTCTCCCGCCGGGTCCTGCTGGAGGAAAGCCGGGAGCGGCGGCGCCAGGAAGCGCTGTCCAACATCCAGGAAGGCCAGTGGGTGGACGGCGTGGTCAAGAACATCACCGAGTACGGCGCCTTCATCGACCTGGGCGGCGTGGACGGCTTGCTGCACATCACCGACATGTCCTGGGGGCGGATCGGCCATCCCTCGGAGCTCTTTTCGGTCGGGCAGCGGGCGTCGGTGATGATCCTGCGCCACGACAAGGAGACGGGACGGATTTCGCTCGGCTACAAGCAGAAGAACGTCGATCCCTGGCTGCTGGCCGATCAAGCCTACCCGGTGGGCAGCCGGGTGCGCGGCAAGGTTGTCAGCGTCACCGACTACGGCGCGTTCGTGGAGCTGGAGCCGGGCGTCGAGGGTTTGATCCACATCTCGGAGATGTCCTGGAGCCACGAGGTGAAGCATCCCTCCAAGCTGGTCTCGCCGGGGCAGGCCGTCGAGGCGGTCGTGCTGAACATCGACCCGAAGGCGAGAAAGATTTCCCTGGGCATGAAGCAGACGGAGCCGAATCCTTGGGAGGTGGTGGAGCAGAAATATCCCGTCGGCGCCGTCATTGAAGGCACCGTCAAGAGTCTGACTGATTTCGGCGCCTTCGTCGGGTTGGAGGAGGGCATCGACGGCTTGATCCACGTCTCCGATCTGTCCTGGACCAAGCGCGTGGCCCATCCGTCGGAGGTGTTGACCAAAGGCCAGAAGATCAAGGCGGTGGTCCTGAAGATCGACCCGGATAAAGAGCGGCTCTCGCTGGGCTACAAGCAATTGACGCCGGACCCTTGGGAGCAGGCAATGGAGCGGTACAAAACCGGCCAGCAGGCGACCGGCCGGGTGGCGCGCCACACCGAGTTCGGCTTCTTCGTCGAGTTGGAAGAGGGCGTCGAGGGGCTCGTTCATGCGAGCGAGGCGGGCAGCGAAGCCGGCGACCGGACCTCGCAAAAGCTGGATGACGTCTACCCCGTGGGGCAGACGGTGACCTGCAAAATCGTCAAGATCGACCGGGCCGACCGCAAAATCGGACTGAGCGTCAGGGCGCTGCAGAAGGATACGGAACGGGATGAGCTGCGCCGGTTTCATGAAGAGCAGGGCGCGCTCGATCAAAGCCTCGGCCGCGTCGCGGGACGGTCCAAGCGATCCAAAAAAGGCGAACCGACCGAATCGTAATGGCGGCGGATGCTCCACAGAGTGCGCCTGTCCGCTCCCCGCTGCGGCGGGCGCTGAAATTCCTGGTGGTGCTGGCGGTGGCGCTCGTCATCGCCGGCTATGTGGTCTCGGCGCTTGAGAATGTCTCTTCCTTCGGGGGACCCCGGCTGGCGGTCGTGCGCATCGAAGGGGTCATCGCGGACGCCAAAGAGACGCTCGGCGAGCTGGAGCGGTACGCGAACAATCCCTCCGTGCCGGCCCTCGTGCTCCGCATCGACAGCCCCGGGGGCGCCGTCGTCCCCGCGCAGGAAATCTACGACGCCGTCAACCGGCTGCGCACCAAGTACGGCAAAAAAGTGGTGGTCTCCATGGGGTCGGTCGCGGCCTCCGGCGGCTACTACATCGCCGCCGCGTCGGATAAAATCGTGGCCAGCCCGGGCAGCCTGACCGGCAGCATCGGCGTCATCATGGAAATCCCCAACGTCGAAGGATTGATGAAAAAGGTCGGGGTCCAAAGCGTCGTCATCAAGAGCGGGCGGAACAAGGACGTCGGCTCTCCGTTCCGGCAGATGAAGCCGGAAGAGCGGGCGCTGCTGCAGGCCGTGTTGGATGACGTGCATCATCAGTTCATCGAAGCCGTCGCCAAGGGCCGGGGCCTTGACGTGGTGGACGTCACCCGGTTGGCCGACGGCCGCATTTTCACCGGCCGGCAGGCGCAGACGATGGGCCTCGTGGATCAATTGGGCGGGCTGCGGGACGCCATTGACGAAGCGGCCGCATTGGCTAAAATTGAAGGAGAGCCGGAGGTGCTCGAAAGCGAGCCGGGGTTTTCATTCCGGCGGCTGCTTCAGTCGAAATGGTTTGACGGCGGACTGAGCCGGTTCGGATTGTCCCCGGCCATCCGGCTTGAGTACCGGATGGCGTGGTAGTCACGGGCACGCGGGAGGAACGGGCATGACCAAGGCGGAGCTGATTGAGCGCGTGGCGGAGCAAGTCCAGACGCTGACCAAGCGCCAGACGGAGATCATCGTCAACGCGGTCTTCAACAGCATCAAAGATACGTTGACCAAGGGCGAGAAGATCGAGATCCGGGGGTTCGGCAGCTTCCGCCTGCGCCAGCGCCGCTCCCGGGACGGGCGGAATCCCAAAACCGGCACGCCGGTGATGGTGCCGGCCAAACGAGTTCCCTTTTTCAAGGCCGGGAAAGAGCTGAAGGAGCTGGTGGATCATTAGTTCCGACCGCGCCCCTTCCCGCACGAGCCGTCCCGCGTATTTTCCCATCTGTTCTGCCGCCGTTCCAACATGCTAGAGTAACGCCATGAAGCTCTTGCGGTTCCTTGCCGATGGCAAACCACGCTATGGCGCCGTAGAGCAGCGGCAGGTCCGGGAGTTGGCCGGCGATCCGTTTGACGGCGTCCGCTTCGGGCCGCGGTCGTTCCAGTTGGAGGAGATCACGCTGCTGCCGCCGTGCGAGCCGTCAAAAATCGTGGCGGTCGGCGTGAATTACCGGGCGCACGCCAAGGAGATGGGGCGTCCACTGCCGGCCGATCCGCTGCTGTTCATGAAGCCGCCGAGCGCGCTGATCGGCCACGGCGCGGCGATTCAATATCCGCCGGGCGTGTCGCGGGTCGACCATGAAGCCGAGCTGGCCGTCGTGATTAAAAAGAAAATCAAGGCGGTCTCCTCGGCCCACGCGCAGGACGCCATCCTGGGCTACACCTGCCTGAACGACGTGACGGCGCGGGACCTGCAGCACAAGGACGTGCAGTGGACGCGGGCCAAGGCGTTCGACACCTTCGCCCCAATGGGCCCGTGGATCGTGACCGACGTCGATCCGGCCGATCTGAAAATCGAAGCGATCCTGAACGGCCAGACGAAGCAATCAGACACGACGGCCGACATGATCTTCCCGGTGCCGTTCCTGGTGAGCTTCATCTCCTCGATCATGACGCTCTTTCCCGGCGACGTCATCACCACCGGCACGCCGCCCGGCGTCAGCCCGATGCAGCGCGGCGACACGATCGAAATCGTGATTCAGGATATCGGCCGGTTGACGAACACCGTCCGTTAACCATTCCCGCCGCGCTTCCCTTCGTCGCTCCCAACCTCTGTGACCCCCGTTTGGGGGGATTGACTATTTTTTTGGCGGCGCGCATACTGGGTGCTGTTTACGCCTGACCATTTTCAGCATTCCTGTTCGAGGAGGAGCGCCATGCGGAAGTCAGCGTTTTTTCTCATCCTGTTCATGGGGTACGGGCTGTTCTTCTTCGATGCGGCGGGGGCTCAAACCGCTCCGCCCGAGCCGGCCTGGGAGACTCGATTTGAGGGGTATCCGGTCAAGGTCGTGACCGATGGTGCCGGCAATACCTACGTCACCGGCCTCGGCCTCAGTTTCTCGGGAGACGATTTTCAAACGGCCAAATATGATCCGAATGGCAATCAATTGTGGGTCGCCCGGTATGATTATACGGCCGACTACGATTTCGATCGTCCGACCGACTTGACGGTGGATTCCGCCGGCAACGTCTATGTGACCGGAGAAAGTTCCGGCGGTTTTGCCACGGTGAAATATGATTCCGGCGGGAACCAGTTGTGGGTTCAGCGATACGGCACGAATGCCGTGCCCGCGGCTCTGGCCGTGGACGGGACAGGCAACGTCTATGTGACCGGTTACGGGTGCGTCTGGAGCGCCGGCGCCTATGGCGGGGGGTGCGAGGATCATGACTACTTCACGTTCAAGTATGCGCCGGACGGAACGCAACTCTGGCTGAGGACATACGATCAGGGGAGCAATCTTCGTCCCACCGATACCGACAAGGCGTACGCGCTCGCGCTGGACGGGTTGGGCCATGTCTATGTCTCGGGCTACAGCCGGAGCAGCTCGACGACCGTCGAGATCGCCACGGTCAAGTATGATGCCGGCGGGAATCAACTGTGGGTCAAGCGGGATCCCGGCGCCAGTTCCCCAACGCTGGCGGTGGACGCCGCCGGACGCCTTCATGTGGCCGATTCCCGGTATAGCGGGGTGAATTTTGACCTGGTCGTTTTCAAATATGACACCGATGGAACGACATTGTGGGAGCGCACGTATGACAATGGTTACATCGATCTGGCCCGCGACATTGCCGTGGATGCGCTCGGCAATGTCTATGTCGCCGGCGCGAGTCAAAGCAACGAGGGAGGAAGAATCGACAGAGACTATGTGACGCTCAAGTATGACGCGGCCGGCGGTCTGGTCTGGGCGGCTCGCCACGATAACGTGACGGACACTTCCTACGCCGGCGCGACCCGGGTGGCGGTCGATGCCTCCGGTAATGTGTTCGTGACCGGCACGGGAACGTCGGCCAGCCAGGGCGTGACGATCAAATACAGCCCGGCCGGCTCCGAAGTTTGGACCGTCGAATCGGGCGCCGACATCGCCCTGGATGGGGAAGGTAATCTGGTCGTGACCGGGATCCCAGGGGAAGACAGCACCGAATATCTGACAAGAAAATATGAGCTTGTCGCCCCGGCCGATTTTTCCCTGTCGTCGGTCCCGACCTTCAGCAATGTCCAGCCGGGCGATGGTTCAGCGCACACCGTGACCGTGACATCCACGAACAATTTCAGCGGGATGGTTTCGCTAACCTGTTCGGTCTTTCCCGCGGAGCCCATGGTCGGTTGCAGCCTGTTCCCCGCGTCGGTCACCCTGCCGGTGAACGGCTCCGCTGCGTCGACCCTCACCCTCACAACGGTTTCTTCGACTCCTGTGGGCTCTTACACGGTGACCGTCACCGGCCAATCCGGAAGCCAAACCGCCTCCGCCGCCGCCACGCTGGGAGTGTCGAACAGCGATCTCTCCATGACCCAGTTGACCCCGGCGACCGCCTCCATCAGGGTCGGAGAGTCGCTTTCAATCACCGACACCGTTTCCAATCTGGGAAGCGCCGGCGCCGGCGCCTTCAAAATAGAGCATCGGCTGTCGGTCAATGCGGTCTTCGGAGATGCCGATGATGTCTATGATTTTTCAGATCCCCTCCGGGCGTGGGGGGAGGCCACTCCGATCGTGTATCAACTGATTCCGGGCCTGGCGGGGGGCGGCTCGGCGACGGAAACTCTTTCGTTGTTCATCCATGACTCCATCCAGCCAGGAGAGTATTATCTCTGCGCCAAGGCCGACGCCGATTCCTACGTGATCGAATTCAATGAAGCGAACAATGTTCTGTGCACGCCGGTGACGATCACACTGCCGGATTTGGTGGTGACGTCCGTCACGGCGGGCGCCATCTCGGTGAATGCCGGCTCGCCGCTTTCCGTGACGGTGACCATTGAGAATGTCGGGGGATCGGCGCCTCCCGGCCTCTTCACGTCGGGGGTCTATCTTTCGACCGACAACCAGATCACCGCCTCCGATGCACTCGTGGCGTCCCTGACGACCACGGCTCTTCCCCCTGGAGAGAACGAATCAAAAACGATCGTGGTCACGATCCCGGCTGGACAGGCGCCCGGCGTCTATTATCTGGGCGCCATCGCCGATCCGGGCAACGGGGTGCTCGAGGACGTTGAATCCAATAACTCGCTGGCCGGTTCTCAAATCACCGTTACGGCGGGATCGGCCGATCTGGTTGTGGCCGCGTTGAGCGGCCCCGCCGACGCTGCCTCGGGCGGCACGATCACGCTGTCGAGCACCGTGGCCAATCAGGGGGCGGGAAGCCCCACGAGGGATTTTTTCGTCCGATTCCACCTCTCATCCGACGCCGTGATCACGGAGTCCGATTTTGGGCTGGGCGGCCGGCCGGTCGGTCCGTTGCCGGCGGGGGGCGCGAGCAGCGAATCGACCATGGTGTCGATTCCGGCCGGCCTGCCGGCCGGCGTCTATTACCTGGGCGCCATTGCCGATCCGGGTCATCAGGTGCCGGAAGGGGATGAGGGGAATAACGCCTTTACCGGCTCGACGATCACCATCACGTCGGGCGCGCAGAGCTTCACGCCGGCGGCCGCGTGGGCGGCGCGCTACGCGGCGCCGGGCGGTACGCACGACATTCCGCTGAAGGTTCTTTCCGACGACGCCGGGCAGATCTATGTGCTGGGTAAAGCCAATAGCACCTCGACCAACGTCGAT
>JBFMAJ010000085.1:0-8078 GCA_040755775.1 Nitrospirota bacterium | reverse complement strand
GATGAGCCCGCGCGCCAGCCTCTGGGGACTCTCGGCGGCCATTGTGCTGATGACGCCGCCGGTCGCGGGATGGTTTCAGGCGGCCGGCCTGCGCTGGCTCTATATTTTTTTGCTGGCCTTGTCCCTGTCGGCCGGCCTGATGCCGCTGTGCGATTTCGCCGCGCGCCGCCTGAACATCCTTGACCGGCCGGATGAGCGCAAGCGCCACGCGCAGCCGACGCCGAAGCTGGGCGGCGTGGCGGTCTATCTGGGCGTGCTGGGCGCGCTGGCGGCCAACTCGATCGTGCTGGAGGGAATGGGCGCCATTTTCCTCGCCTCCACGGCCATGCTGCTCATGGGCCTGCTGGATGATTGGCGCGGCATGCCGGCCTCCGGCCGGCTCGGAATTCAAATCGGGGCCGCCGCCGTGGTCATGATCTCCGGCGAGTGGCTGACCGTCTTTCCGGCCGGCGACTGGGGCGGCCTCGGGCTGGCGTTGAATCTGGCGCTGACCGTGCTGTGGATCGTCGGGATCACCAACGCGTTTAATTTCTTCGACGGCCTCGACGGATTGGCCGGCGGGCTCACCGTCGTCATCGCCGGCTTCATGGGGCTGATCGCCGTGCAAACCCGCCAGCCGCTCCTCGGTTGGTTCACGGCCGCGCTGGTGGGCGCCTCGATCGGCTTTCTGTTCTACAACTGGCGCTGGCGGCGGCCGGCGCTGATTTTTCTGGGCGACGGCGGGGCCGCCTTCATCGGTTTTCTGCTCGCCTGCCTGGCCGTGGTCGGCGACTGGTCGGAGCGCGATCCGGTCGTGTCGCTGAGCAATCCGCTGCTGATTTTCGGGGTGCTGATTTTCGACATGATTCACATCACGGCGTCGCGGCTGCTCACGGGCCGGGTCCGGTCGTTCCGGGAATGGATCGATTACGTGGGCACCGACCATCTGCATCACCGGCTGCTGCAGATTTTCGGCAGCGCGCGGATGGCGGTCTGGTTCATCCTGCTGCTGAACGTGGCGCTGGGATTGGCCGCGGTCGCGCTGCGGAACGCCCGCACGCTCGACGCGGTGGTGCTGATCCTGCAGGCGGTCATCATCCTGCTTCTGGTGACGCTCCTGGAGCACCATGGCCATCGCAATCACGCGCCTTAGCCGTTCGCTTTACAACTTTTGGAAAATATCCGTATAATGGGCTTCGACGTGCGTTGATCTCTGGGAAATTTTTGCCAGGAGGATGGGATGTCGGTGGATCGACAACGCGGAGGAGGCGCGCTCCGGCAGGCGGTGGTCGGGAGCGTGATGATCACGGTCGGCATCATCATCGGATTGGTGCTGGCCACGGATTTCGAGTGGTTCAGGCCCGGCCATGCGGTGGGCGAGCCCCCCGTCGCGGCGCAGGCGCAGGCGCCGGCGCGGCCGGCGCTGCCGCCCATCAATGGGGACGACCAATTGTTCGTCCGTGTGGCGGAGGCCACCACGCCGTCGGTGGTCAACATTTCCACCTCCCGGACGATCAAAGGACGCCGCGGCGCGCCGTCGCCCTTCTTCAACGATCCCTTCTTCGAGCGCTTTTTCGGCGAAGATTTCTTCCGGCAATTCGAGCAGCCCCAGTCGAGACGGGAACAGAGCCTGGGCTCCGGCGTCATCGTGGATCCGAACGGCTACATCGTGACGAACAACCACGTCATCGCCCAGGCGGACGAGATCAAGGTGCTGCTCTCGGACAAACGGGAATTCACCGGCAAGATGGTGGGCACCGATCCCAAGACGGACGTGGCCGTCATCAAAATCGAAGCGAAGAATCTGCCGACGATCCCATGGGGTGATTCCACCGGGCTGAAGGTGGGCGAATATGTGCTGGCGATCGGCAACCCGTTCGGGCTCAACCAGACCGTGACGATGGGCATCGTGAGCGCGGTCGGCCGGGCCAACGTGGGGATCGCCGACTATGAGGATTTCATCCAGACCGACGCCGCCATCAATCCGGGCAATTCCGGCGGCGCGCTGGTCAATTCGCGGGGCGAGCTGATCGGCGTGAACACCGCCATTTTCAGCCGCAGCGGCGGCTACATGGGCATCGGCTTCGCCGTGCCGAGCAACATGGTTCGTCTGGTCATGACGAGCCTGATCAAGGAAGGCAAGGTCGTGCGCGGCTGGCTTGGCGTGAGCATCCAGGAGGTGACCTCGGAACTGGCCAAGCAGTTCGACGTGAAGGAAGGGCGCGGCGCGCTGGTCAGCGACGTGCTCAAGGACACGCCGGCCGAGCGGGCCGGGCTGAAGCGGGGGGACGTCATCATCCGCTACAACGCCCGGGAGGTGAGCAACGCCAGCCAGCTCCGAAACCTGGTGGCGGAAACCCCGGTGGGCGAGAAGGTGCGCGTCCTCGTCATCCGCGACAAGCGGGAAAAGGAGCTGGAGGTCAAGATCGATGAGCAACCCAAGGAGGCCGCCGCCCTGGACGGCGGCCCCGGCGGCGAACCCCTCGAGAATGAGGCGTTGGCCGGCCTGAACGTGCAGGAGCTGACGCCCGAGCTGGCCGACCGCCTGAATCTGCCCCACGGGACGACCGGCGTGGTGGTCGCGCAGGTGGACGAGGGGAGCGCGGCCGAAACGGCCGGTGTGCAGTCCGGGGACGTGATCGTGGAGATCAACCGCCGCGCGATCCGGACCGTGGATGACTACCGAAAATTCGTCCGGTCGCTCAAAGGCGGGGAAGCAGTGCTGCTGTTATTGAATCGGAACGGACAGATGCTGTTCCTCACGGTCAGCCCGTGATCGAACCCATGATCGAACAATGATGCCAGCATTGCGGGGATGGCTGTTTCGCGCGCTGTTCGTGCTTGCCGCCGGCGCGATCGGCGGGCTCTGGACGAAACCGATCCTGGGCCCGTTCGGCCTGGGCGCCGGCTTGCTGCTGGGACTGGGGGTGGTGCTATCGGAGCGATTGCTGCTCCGCATCGATCCGCCCGCGCTGGCCGGCGGAGCCGTCGGGGCCATGATCGGCATCGGCGCCGCCGGGCTGGCTGGCGCGGTGACCGGCGGGCTGGTGTTGTATGACGCGCTGTGGCGCGCGGGCTTGCTGCTGGTCTTCGGGTATCTGGGGGCGGCCATCGGCGGCCGCCTGGCAACCGGCGCGCTGGCAAACGTCGACTGGCGCAAGTTGCAGGGAAGCGATTCCGGCGACCGGAGAGGCCGCGGGGCCGGAACCGTCGGCCGGAAATTGCTGGATACCAGCGTGATCATCGACGGCCGGATCGCCGATCTGTGCGAAACCGGCTTCATGGAGGGCAGTTTCATCCTGCCGCAGTTTATCCTGCAAGAGCTTCAACACATCGCCGATTCATCCGACTCGCTCAAGCGGGCGCGCGGGCGGCGAGGCCTGGACGTGCTCCGCCGCATCCAGGAAATGCCCGGCATCGTGGTCAGCATCGTCGAGGAGGATTTCCCGCAGATCCGGGAGGTGGACGCGAAGCTGGTGGCGCTGGCCAAAAAGCTCACGGCCAAGATCGTCACGAACGATTTGAACCTGAACAAGGTCGCCAGCCTGCAGGGCGTCAAGGTGTTGAATATCAACGAGCTCAGCAACGCGTTGCGCCCCGTCGTGCTGCCGGGCGAATCGCTGCGCGTGTTCGTCCTCAAGGAAGGCAAAGAGGCCGGCCAGGGCGTCGCCTATCTGGAGGACGGCACGATGGTCGTGGTGGACGACGCCAAGCGGCTGATCAGCAAGTACGTGGACGTCGTAGTGACCAGCGTGCTCCAGACGACGGCCGGCCGAATGATCTTCACCAAGCTGCGCGAGGAACCCGAATGACCCTTCGGCGCACGCCTCAGGGCACCGTCACGGCCGCCGTGATCGTGGCGGCGGGCCGGGGGCTGCGGATGGCCCAATCGAGCGCGAACGGCCAACCGGGCGCGGCCTCCCGTTCCAAGCAGTACTTGGTCCTCGCCGGCCGGCCGATTCTCGCCCACACGATCGGCCGCTTCGACGCGCACCGCGCCATCGACCAGATCGTCCTGATCGTGCCGCCCGGCGACGAGCCGATGGTTCGCCGGGAGATCGTCGAGGCGTTCGGCTTCCGCAAGGTGACGGCCATCCGGGCGGGCGGCGAGCAGCGCCAGGATTCGGTGGCGGAGGGATTGGCCGCGATCCCCAGCCGGGCCGAGCTGGTGGCGGTGCATGACGGCGTGCGCCCGTGCGTCACGCCGGAGCAGATCGACGCGGTCATCGAGGCGGTCTCCGATGCCGGCGGGCGGGCGGACGGCGCCGTGCTGGCGGTGCCGCTGAAAGATACGCCCAAACAGGTCGGGCCGGACGGGGTGATCCAGCGGACGCTGCACCGCGGGACGCTCTGGCTGGCGCAAACGCCGCAGGTCTACCGAGCGGCCGTGCTGCGCGAGGCGTACATTCGGGCGGCGGCCGACGGCTATCGGGGCACGGACGACGCGGCGCTGGTCGAACGGCTGGGCTACCGCGTGGTTGTGGTGGAAGGCGCCCCCTCGAACGTGAAGATTACGCTGCCCGACGATCTGCCGGCGGCCGAGCAGTGGCTCCTGGGGCGGAGCGCGGCGCTGCAGTCCGCCGGCCGATCGGCGTCATGATGGAAGATTCCTTCTGGCGCCAGCCAGCCGAGCATCGGTTTGACATGCGAGCAATGATTGAAACGCGTATGGCGATGGGGGGTTGCAGGGGGGAGAGACGCATCTCCCCCCTGATCTAATGATCCGCATCGGCCTGGGGTATGACCTGCATCCCTTGGTCGGGGGGCGGCCGCTCGTGCTCGGCGGCGTCACCATTCCGTTCGCCCGGGGGTTGGGCGGCCATTCGGACGCCGACGTGTTGGCCCACGCGATCTGCGACGCGCTGCTGGGCGCCGCCGGACTGGACGATCTGGGCCGCCAATTTCCCGACTCCGACCCGGCCTATCGGAACATCAACAGCCTGGCGCTGCTGGAGCAGGTGGGCCGGAAGGTCCGGCAGGCCGGCTTTCGGATCGGCAATATCGACAGCGTGATCGTGGCCGAGGCGCCGAAACTGGCCCCGCATTTCGACGCGATGCGGGCGGCGCTGGCGAAGACGCTGGAGATCGACGCCGCGCGTATTTCGGTCAAGGCCAAGCGGGCCGAGGGGGTGGGCGCCGTCGGCCGGGGCGAGGGCATGGCGGCTCAGGCGGTCTGCCTGCTCGAAGCGGCGCGCCCGTGATCGGTCGGAGAGCCGGCGATGTGTGAGACGCTCCGGAACGATTTGCGGGCGGTGTTCGAGCGCGATCCCGCGGCCAGGAACCGGCTGGAGGTGTTCCTCACCTATGCCGGGTTCCAGGCGATCCTGCTCCACCGGGTGGCCCATTACCTCTGGACGTTGAAGGTGCCGCTCCTGCCGCGACTGCTGTCGCACCTGTCGCGGCTGATCACCGGCGTGGAGATTCACCCAGGGGCGACGATCGGCCGGGGCTTCTTCATCGATCACGGCATGGGTGTGGTGATCGGCGAGACCACGGAAATCGGCGATCACGTGACCTTGTTCCAGGGCGTCACGCTGGGCGGCACCGGCAAGGAGCGCGGCAAACGCCATCCGACGCTGGGCCACCACGTCGTCGTGGGCGCCGGGGCGAAAATTCTGGGCGGCATCACGATCGGCGATCATGTCAAAGTCGGGGCAAACTCGGTGGTGCTGTCCTCGGTGCCGCCCCACTCGACGGTCGTCGGGATCCCCGGCCGGATCAAACGCATGGAGGCGGGCGCCGACCGCGACGAGCGGATGCTCGATCACGCCAATATCCCGGATCCCGTCAGCGAGCGGCTGGAGCGGCTGGAGGC
Organism: Nitrospirota bacterium; assembly: GCA_040755775.1. Lineage (GTDB taxonomy): Bacteria > Nitrospirota > Nitrospiria > JACQCE01 > JACQCE01 > JBFMAJ01. The sequence goes on along the minus strand of JBFMAJ010000085.1, from coordinate 2,284 downwards.
GGAGGTGGCCCGGCTGCGGCAGCAGGCGGCCGCCGGCAAGAGCGCGGAGGAACGCCGGCCGTGATCGCGGGAAACATTCTGCTGGTCGATGACAATAAATCGATCCAGGATCTCTACCGGTCCCGTCTCGCGCGCGAGCACTATCACGTCACGGTGGCGGAGAACGGCCTCGACGCGGTCAAGCTGCTGCTGGCCAAGCCCGATCAGCATCAGTTGGTCGTTCTTGATCTGCTCGTGCCCCTGCTGGACGGGTACAAAGTGCTGCAGGTGATCCGCAGCCATCCGCAATTGAGCCTGCTGCCGGTGATCGTCTTCTCGGCGAAAAGCCAGCCGGAAGAGATCGACCGGGCGCTGGCCGCCGGCGCCACGGACTTTCTCAACAAGACGTCGATCAAGCCGGACGATCTGGTCGCGCGCGTGAAGCAACTGCTGAGCAACGCACAGGCCGCTTCGACGGCGCAACCGGCCGAGGCGGCGCCCCATTATCAGATCCAGATCAAGGATACGGCGCTGGACGCCCCCAAGCTGGCCAAGGAGCTGGGCGTGAGCCCTTTCTTCACCTGTCTGCGCTGCGAAAAAGAACTGTTGTTCGATTTGACGCTGCAACGCCGCGCGCCATTGGAATTCCAGGCGCAGTTGGTGTGTCCCCGGTGCGGACCGCTGAGCGGGCAGGGGTAGCGAATGGCTGGTAAAGTTTTACTGGTAGACGATACGGAATTTTACCAGCGGGCCTACAAGAACAAATTGACGACCGAAGGCTACTTGGTGACGACGGCCTCCAACGGCGTCGAAGCCTTGAAGCATCTGGCGCAGGAGCCGCCGGACATCGTCCTGCTCGATCTGATGATGCCGGTGATGGACGGCTTCAAGGTGCTGCAAGCGATCAAGGCGGATGCGCGGCTCAAAACGATTCCCGTCATTATTTTTTCCGCCAAGGGCGCCACCGACGAGGTCGAGCAGGCGATCACGCTGGGCGCGAACGATTACCTGGTGAAGGCGACCACCACGCCGAACAAGGTGGTGGAAAAAATCCGGCAGGTTCTGAGCGCGGCGAAGTAACCGGAGGTCACTCCGGGCCGAGCACCTCCCTGAGCACGGCCATGACGCTGTCTTCATTGAACGGCTTGAAAATGTAATGCTTGGCGCCGGCCGCCGCGCAGGCGTCGACGGGGTCCTTGGCCGACAGCGAGCTGACCATGATCACGGTCGCGCCGGGATCGATCCGCTTGAGCTGCTTGAGCGTTTCCAGGCCGTTTTGCCTCGGCATGATCATGTCCAGCGTGACGAAATCGGGCTTCAGCTCCTGATAGAGCCTGACCGCATCGATACCGTTCTCGCCGACGCCGGCGACGGTGTAGCCGTTCTTCTCCAGCAGCCGGCGCAGCATTTGCCGCACGGCGCCGGAATCGTCAATGATCAACGCCCGCTTGCTCACGGCGTCACCCGCAGCAGCTCTTCGACCGTAGTCTGCCCGCTGAGGACTTTCTTGATGCCGTCGAAACGCAGGTCCGTGAACCCCGTCTTCCTCGCGTGATCCGCGAGCGCCGCGGCGGGCGCCCGCTCGCTGATCAGGCCGCGCATTTCCTCGTCGATGACCAGCACCTCGTGGATTCCCGTCCGGCCTTTGTAGCCGCGCTGCTGGCAGGCGGCGCACCCCCGGCCGGCGCACACCGTCATGCCGGGCGGCAGATCGGTCAGATTGAGCAGCGCCAGCTCCGACGGCTTCGGCTCGTAGTCTTCCTTGCACTGGGGACAGATGGTCCGCACGAGCCGCTGGGCGACGACGCCGAGCAGGGAGGGCGCGATCAGGAAGGGCTCGACGCCCAGCTCCACGAGCCGCGTCACCGCGCCGACGGCGTCGCTGGTATGCAGCGCGCTCAGGACCAGGTGGCCGGTGAGCGCCGCCTCGGTCAAAATTTTGCCGGTCTCGGGGTCCGGAATCTCTCCCGCCATCAGCACGTCGGGATCATGGCGCAGGGCCGCCCGAAGGGCGTTCGGAAAGGCAAACTCTTTTTTCAGATTCACCTGGATCTGATTGATCTGCGGGACCTGGTACTCGATGGGATCTTCGACCGTCATGACGTTTTTTTCAACAGACTTGATCGCGTTCAGGGCGGCGTAGAGCGTGGTGCTCCTGCCGCTTCCGGACAGCCCGGTGACCAGAAGGATGCCGGACGGCCGGGCCAGCATCTGCTCGAACCGCTGCAGATGTTCCTTGGAAAAGCCCAAATCCGTCAATCCGAGGCGGACGTCGCCGCGGTCCAAAACCCGCAGGGTGATTTTC
>JBFMAJ010000084.1:0-8329 GCA_040755775.1 Nitrospirota bacterium | reverse complement strand
CCGGCGGCGGGGGGGGGCGGCCCCCCCGCCGGTGAATGGCTGGCATCCAGGATCGATGCAATTGGTTTTATATCCGCCCGATCCGGGCGCATTGATCACGGAGCCAAGGGCAATCGTGCCGTCGTGACAGGACAGGCAAAGGCGGGAGAAACCGGTCGGCGCGCCGGCATTCAGCGGCGCTTCGAATGAGAAACTCCACGTATTATCATACAGTTGATAGCTCGCCGTTGACAGCCGCCGGTTCCACAACGGCGCACCCAGGGACAGCGTTTCCACCGCCGCGCCGTGCGGCGTGTGGCAAAAAACGCAGATTTCGCTGGTCGCCGTCGTAAAGACATCTCGCGGCGCCGTGCTGGGCGTGGACGAGAGGTTGTGCTTCGTATTGCGCACATCTTCGGTGATCGTGCCCGGAGGGCACGCAGGCGGACAAGTGGGAGGGCCGGGAGGGCCGGGAGGCCCGGCGGCAAACGCGGTGGCAGAGAGCAGGATAAGGGTGAAGGGTAAAGGGTAAAGGGAAAGAAAGCGGTGCATCACTGACGCGATTGTCATCGTCGGGAAATGATAGCGAACTCCTCCCTGGCTGTCAATAAATTTCGGCCAGGGGGCCGATCGTGCATTTCCCCGGTTTTGTTCCCCTTCACCCATTACCCTTTACTCTATTCCTCACCCACCGACAGCAGTTGGAAAATCTGCACCCGCTGGTTATGGGTGTCGGCGACATAAATGCGATTTTGCTGGTCAATCGCAATCCCGGTCGGCAGCCAAAATCGCCCGATGTCCGAGCCGCCGCCGCCCACATGCATCAATAACTGCCCCTGCTGGTTGAAGATCTGCACCACGTCATACAGTCCGTCCACGACAAAAATATCGCCGTTCGTATCGACCGCCACGCCTTTGGGCTTGGAAAATGATCCCAGCCGGGTTCCCAACTGGCCGAACGTTTGAAGAAATTTCCCGTCGGCGGCGAACAGTTGAACCCGAAAATTCAAGGAGTCGGAGACATACACCGTGCCCCGTTGATCGACCGCCACCTGGCTGGGAAAGTTGAATTCCCCGGGCCCTCCGCCCCGTTGGCCAAAGGCCATCAGTTTTTCGCCGTTGGGACCATACACGACCAGTTTGTGGCCGCCGGCATCCGCCGCATAGAGCCGGCCATCCGGGCTCAGGGCGATGCCGGCGACCCGCTCATAATCGCCCGGTTGGCCGATCCGCCCCAACAAGCGGCCGGAGGCGTCAAAGACAAAAATGTCATTGAGAATCGAGTCCGAGACATAGACGCGGTCCTGATCGTCAACGGCAACGCCGACGGGCGAGATTAAACGCGCCGTCCCGGCCAACCGGAAAATTTGGCGGTATTGATTCTGTTGCGAATCAAAAATATGGACGACCTGCTGCCCGAGATCGGTCACGTAGACCCGGCCCCGGCCGTCCGAAAACACGGCGCTGGGCCGGATGATCGGAATCGGCGATTCTCCGCTGATTCGGCCGATGAGCCGCCGGAAGAACGACGTTTTTTTCGGCACGTCGGCGGAGCTGGTCAGTTGGCCGACAAATTCAATGCGCGGTGGATCCGGCGGCAGCGGCCAAAACCGCTGTTCGGCGCCGGGCGGAGAGACGGTGGCGCAGCCGCCCGCCACGGCCATCAACATGAGCGCCGCACAGGCCGTCAGACGGATTCCATGCCGCATAGCTGCCTCCATGTTCGATGAGACGAATCGCGAGCGCCGGAGAATCCCATCGATGCCGAACAACGCGCCGCCATCAGAGCGAGAAATACCGGGACAACCTCGCGAACAGATTATGCACCTGCGAGGCGCCCGTCTCCTGCTGATAGTAGTACTGATACTGCACGCTCAGCATGACCCGTCCCACCTGCCAGCCCAGATTGATGTCCCCCCGGAGAAACGAACGGTCGAACTGATTCTCAAACATTTGTTCCTCGTATCTGACGCCGGCATTGGACGTGAACCGGGGCACGCGAATCGGCGGAACGACCCGAAGTTCCCCAAAATAGCTTTTCGAGCCGGTGCCCCCGCCGGTGGAAAAATGCATCGCGTATCCCGTCCCGACTTCAAGCCATTGCCAGCCATACCCGGCATCGGTCGCGATGCCGAGATCCTGATTGCTGTCGGTGCTCGTGTTGGTGATGGTGTCGAAGATCCCCACATGCAGCGACAGGTGGTCGCCCCGCAGCAACAGCTCGCGAAAATAGGAGCTGCTGGCGTCCAGCCGGACCGTGTTCGTCCATTGTTCATTGTTGGCTCCCTCGGATTGAACATTGTAGTAGCCGCTGTAGGCGCCGGTCACGGTGACATATTGCGTTTTCGTATTGGTCGCCTGGACGGACCAGGAGCTCGAGACGTTGTTGCTGTGCTCGGCCAGGTCTCGCGTGACCACCGAGCTATCCGGCTGCCTGGTCGCGCGATCGCCGAGGGTGATATTGCCGCCGTAATTGACCGCCCCGCTGGTGGTGATCTGCGCCAATTCCATGACCTTGAAGTAGGTGGCGGCCAAGCCATAATTATGAAAAATCGCTTGATCGAGATTCAGACACGTTTGCGGCGCCGGCGGCACCGGGGGAGGGGTGCAGGCATCCAGCCCAAACGTTTGATTGGCCCCAGCGATCGCCGACAGCGAGGTGGTCAGGTTCAGCATCGGCCTGAAGGTGATCAAGGCGCTCCCGAACGTCGTGAGAATATCGTTCTTGCCCAAATCCAACAAAATCGCACGGGCCGTGCCATTGATATCGAACCGCGGCGTGGGCCTGTAAAGGAACTGAGCGGTGCCGATATGGCGGTTTACAATATCCTTGGTGTAATCGTATCCCCCGCTCGTGGTGAATCTTAACGACGGACGATAGTGCAGGGCCAACCCGACGGCCGTCGCGGTCGCCACCCCTCCCGGCACGTTGGGGGTCTGCACCGAAATTCCGGTGGTGTAGCTGACGCGCGCGTTGCTGGTCAGCGCCGGCGTCCACTGAGTGTCCGCGGTGACCGTTCCCCCGATGCTCAGGTCGGTGCCTTCTCCCTCAACGCGCTGGACTGAATAAAATGAAAGGGTCCCGCGAAGCTCGGTGTTTTTAATAATATACCGGGATGCGTACTGATCCGTTGCGCTGACGCTGCCCCCAAAGATCCGGTCTTCGTCCGTGTCCGTCTCAAACACCGAGTAAAAGAGGTTCGCGCGCAGCTCAGGGAGTTTCCATATCCTGGGAAGGACCCAGGTAAGATTCACTGTCGTGACCGTCGTCTTGGAATCCGCCCCTCCGCTCTCAAGCAGAGATGTGACGCGCTGCGCCGTGATCGACAATGGCATCGCGCGGGGCAACAGGTCCACCGAGAGGAAGTAATCATACGCCTGCCGGTTTTCGTCGACGCTGCCGCTCGCCTGGCCGGTGTCAATGTCAACACTCCGGTCTTCATTCAAAAAACGAAAACTCAGCGAATAGCGGCCAAGCGCTTCACGAAGAAGCTCGCCGCGGTTGCTGATGAGGACAGTTTCCTGCCACGTGGAGGAATCGGCGTCGTTGCCTTCGGAGTCTCCCCAGACGCCGTTGAAATTGACGCCAATTTCCCCATTCAAGTTTAACAGGCGACCCTCCGCTTCCAGGGGAACCGAAACCGACAGCACGGCGGCGATGAGGCCCACACCGAGTTTCCAACCGCAGTCCCCTCCTTTTCGCCTGCCGGGTGGCATGAGCCGATTGTCGTCGTTCTTTGCCCTCTCACCATCCGCCTGCTCGATCTGAGAGGAGGGTTTGTCAACGCCGCTATGAATCGCCGCGCCCGCTGGCGCATGTCTTCCCGAGTACAATGAGCCGCCCGGCGCCCGCGCACCGCGCGTAACCATCGCCATTCATCGAGCGACGATCCCGGCGCGCTCGGACGGCGGCGCCATGCGCCGGAATGGCCGCGGACGTCGGCGCCGATTATGAGGGAACCGGCAACCTTGTGATCTTCGCTTTCGAGCTGATCGCCGTGAACCACTCCTCATACCGCTCCTTGCGTTTGGACTGCAAGAGCTCTTGACGAAATAGCTCTTTATTCACCTCCTCAAAGGTTTGCTCCCGCCCCGGCCGCTTCTCCTCGACGCGAGCCACGTAATAGCCGTACAGGGTTCTGACCGGCTCGGTGTAGTCTCCCGGCCGGAGGAACTCCACCGCGTGCTCGACGTCGACGATGCCCAATTGCCCATGGTGCACCCACCCCGTGTCGCCGCCGCGGTCCCGTGTGTCGAGATCGTCGGAATACTGCTGGATCAACGCCGCGAAGTCGTCCGCCTTCTGCTTTGCCCGGGTTCGTAGCTCAACGGCCCGCTGCCGCGCCGATTCCCAGACGTCCGGCGGCGCTTCCGGGGGAACCCGAAGCAGCAGGAGCCGAAGCCGGTATTGTTGGGGAATGACGAATTTTTCCGGGTGCTGACGGTAATAGTCGATCAAATCCTGGTCGGACACCGAAACTTTCTGAACCACCTCTCGATCGATCACGTCCTGGATCAGGATCGCCCGTTCGATCCGCTGCCGGAATTTTCGCTCGGTCATGCCGCGCTGCGTCAGCGCCTCCTGAAACTTCTCCTCCGATGGAAACAGCCCGCGCTGCCGCCCGATTTCCGCATCCACCTTTTTTTGATCGACGGTGATGCTCAATCGCTTTGCTTCCTGAATCAGCAACTCATCCCGAATCAGCAGCTCCAGGATTTCAAACGCGCGATCACGCAGGCGCTCAGGTGAAATCGTCCCATGGCCGGTGACGTTCGGAATCCGTTCGAAGAGCGAGTCTTCAAGCTCCCCATAGCTGATTTTCACCCCGTTGATCTCGGCCACCACGGTGTTGCGTGTGACGGGCTGCGTGGGTTTTGCCGCCGAACCCTCGGGCGGGCCGGCGGGCGCGGGGTCGGCCGGTGCAGCCCAGGCCCCGGCGGCAATCATGATCAGGGAGACCATGACGAAACCACGGAACCAAGCCAAAAACCGCGCCACTAACACAATGTCTCCCTCATCGGCTGATGCCGCCCAAGCGCGCAACCTGCCGGCGCCATTGACTGGCATCATCCGGTCGCCCTGTCTTCTCCGCCACCAGCGAAAGCGCCTCCGCCGCCTGCCACAGGGTTGGCTTGTAGCGGAGCGCCTGAAGAAAGTAGTCTTCGGCCATCGAAAAACGGCCCTCTCTGGCGGCAATTAGCCCCAAATTATACAGGGTTTGAAAATCAGTGTAAAGCGAATGATAGTGCTCATAGGCCGCTCGGCTGCGCTGCAGGTTACCCAATTGGTAACTGGCAACCCCCAGATAGAGCGTCAATTCCGAATGGTGCGGCTCCCACCGCAGCCCCTGTTCTATCACCGGGATGGCGTCAACCCATCGCTGCCGGTCCATCAGAAGCCAGGCATCCCGATGATAGGCCTCCGCAACGACGGGACGGATGGCCTGGAAGATGAACCAGGAGGCCGCCAGTAGAACGCCGCCAGCCACTGCCCATCGAAACCTGCCGAACACCACCGGCAATCGAGACCGCCACTCGAACAGCCGGGATGGCTCACCAGCGGCCGACAGCGTCCCGACGGCGAGCCAAAAGAGCAGCGCAGGGACTGGATGGTTCATGGGAAAATCGACCGTCGCATGGGTCAGGACCGCCGCCGTGCCGCTCAAGATGCCACAGAGGAGAAGCGGTGAGCATTGGGGATCATTGGGCTCTCGAATCCTTCGCCAGCCATCGCGAAAGCAGAACCAGGTCAGGCCGATGAAGAGGCCCAGCCCGGGCAGGCCGGTTTCCGCGGCGATCTGTAAATAGTCGTTGTGGGCTTGACCGGTTTCATTGAAGCTCGGCTCGTCAGCGGGATAGGTGGCCGCCGGATCAGGCAAGCGCTCAAAGACCAGCGCCCGATAGGGCTGGTATTGCGCCCCAAAGTTGCCCGCCCCGATACCCGTTACCGGATGGGCCGCAATCATTTGAATCGCGGTCTGCCAGATCAGGAGCCGGCCCTTGACGCTGGGATCTTCCCAGGAGAGCCTGGAGAGTTTCCCCCATTCCAGCACCAAGGGCGATTGATGGCCGGCAAGAACCTTCGGAAGCCACCATCCGACGGCAAGCAGAAACAACAGCGCCACGCCGCCAAGCCCTGCTCCTACCAGGATCATTTTTTTGGGCCGCCACTGGGCCCATCGCCCCCACAGCAGCCAGAATACGGCCAGCCCGCCGATCACGGCCACCAGCCCCCCTTTGCTGCGGGACAAGATCAGGGCGACGGCCGTGGCCGCCGCGCATATCGAGAACAGGGCGCAGGCGAACGGCCGATGGTCCAAACCGCGAGCGATCGCCAGCCCCATCATCACCGGCAGGAGGAAGGCAAGAACCGCCGCCAGATAGTTTGGATTCCCGATCGTCGAATAGACTTCAACTTTGGCAACGGGCTGGGATAGGGGCAGCATCCGGATTCCCTGCTCATAATCAAACCCGAAGTACTGAGCAATCGCCAACAGGGCGACGGCGCCCCCGAGAATCCCCACCCCGCTCCAGACCCGGCCGATGTCATCCACCCGCTTCAAGACGACCGGCACAAGAAGCATGGCCAGGAGAAAATAGAGCAGATAGAGCTGATACCGGACGGTCAATGATGGATGAACCGACACCATGAGCGAAAGCCATCCCCACATCCAGTAAGCCATGGCGGTCCACACAATCGGGCCCCATGGCAGCCGAATGGTTCCGGACTGCAGGCTGCGCAACAGAATACCGGCCCACACGGCCGACGTGCCGATCTTCAACCAGGCTTCCTTGGGCACATTGAACGACTCATAGGTCCTCCAGGTAAAGAGCAGCAGCACCCCGGCGGCCAACCCAATTAAGCACCAGGCCCATACCAGCGTGCCTGCTTCGCCCCGCTCCCTGTCGCCCATCACTTTTTCCTACCAAAAAAAAGGGGGGCCAGCTCATTCAGCCGGCCCCCCTTGTAACGTCTACGTCCCCGCTATTTCTGGTGACAGCTCACGCAAATGGCGCTTGCCTGGTTCGGAGCATGCGACCACCAGGTGGGATTTGTCGATACCGCCAGCGCCGCCGAGACATTGCCGCCGGACGGCAGACCCGTTCCACTGGTACCGAACGCCCCCGTGTCAAGCACCCCGCTGGGCAGCCGCAGGAAGAGCGTTCGCGGCGTGTGGGGGTTGTGGCAGGAGGCGCACTCAATATAGGCGTTGGTCACCTGCCCGCTCGTCACGGTTCCGCCAGCCGATGTATAGGCCCGCAAGCGATCCCGCTTATCCACAGGATAGACGGCGTTCCGCCGCAGATAGAGGATCTTGCTGTTGGCATCGGCCACCGAGCTGTATTTTAACTCGGAAAATTGAAGGTCTGGATCAGCACCCGTATCATCCGGGATCCGGAAGCTGATGGGATGATCATCCCGCAGGTCCTGGGTCAGATTGGGGAAGGGCTCGGTGCCCGATCCGAACAACGTATCGTTCGAAAAGAGGGACCCCCCAAAGGGATTTCCTGCTGCTGCCGTGGAGCGAGGGGCTTCATTAAACGTTCGACCGCTGACCGTCGACCCCTCGGCCCCGAAGGCGCCGAACAGAAGGGTTGAAACTGTCGTATCCCCCGGCCCTGCGCCCTGCGTCTCGTTGGCGGCCTGATAACCGCCGGAACCCTGGAGGTTGATCAACGCGTCGAAGGCGATGCTGCCATCATGGCAGGAGAGACAGGCCAGCGACACGCCCTTGATCGCCCCGCCGAGTGTCGAAACGGACGATGCCTCGAAGTGGGGGCTAGCCTGCGATGCATCGCTATAGACCGTGTAGTTCGTGGAAAGATTGATCCTGCGGTTCCATAATGGGGCCATGCCGAACTGAAGCTGGTCGCCATAGCCGGCGCCGTGTGGCGTGTGGCAATAGACGCAGACTTCGCTGCTCCCCAAGGTGGTCCCGCCCGCCCCGAACTGAATGTTGCTGTTCTCCGACAAATTATGCTTCGTCATGGAGACAACTTCGGCTGGGAAGTGGTCCGCGGACGCGATGCCGCTCCAGCCCGCCAAGAGGACGATCCCTCCCAGCAGCCCGACGACCGACTTGCGACAGTGCATTGTGAGTTTGTGCATGACGTTCACCCTCCTTTGTACGGCTAGCTGACTGGGCTTATTCTCTTCATTTCTATATCTCTACTTTCTGTATCATATCTTTACTTTTTTGTACCCGACTCTCTTTCTTTGATCAAATGACTATAAAAGTCCTCTTTTTCCACAACGCCGCTACTTATACCACAACCGACATCGAGTTTCTACTCAAAAATTACTTTTTTTTCAAAAAAATTACCCATCGGTTATTTCTTCAGGCATCCC
>JBFMAJ010000083.1:0-8473 GCA_040755775.1 Nitrospirota bacterium | reverse complement strand
CGCAGATGTGAGCGATGACCGCCGCGTCCTCATCGGGCACCTTTCTGTTCGTGCTGCACGCCCATATGCCTTACGTGCTCAATCACGGCCGTGATCCCCATGGCAGTCAGTGGCTCTGCGAGGCGGCGGCCCACTCGTATTTGCCGCTGCTCGGGGTACTGTGGCGGCTGGCGGCTGAGGGCATCAGCCCGCGGCTGACGGTCGGCTTGTCGCCGGTGCTCTGCGAGCAATTGGCGAGCGCTCAGTTTCACAAGGAGTTGGCCGCCTTTCTGGAGACGCGTCTGCTGACCTGTCAGCAGAATCGCAGCGAGTTTCGCGCGCAGGGACAGCGGGAGCGGGAGCCGTTGGTCGACTTCTGGGAAGCGTTTTACCAGGAGCGATGGACGCAGTTCGGCCGGTACGGCGGTGATCTGCTGGCCCAGTTTCAGGGGCTGGAAGAGGAAGGCCATCTGGAGCTGATCACCTGCGGGGCCACCCATGGCTATTTGCCGCTCCTCTCGCGTGATGAAACGGTGGCCTTGCAACTGGACCAGGCGATGGCCACGCATCGCCGCCATTTTGGACGAACACCTCGCGGCATCTGGCTGCCTGAATGCGCTTATCGCCCGCGCTACGAATGGTCGCCTCCGGTGAGGGGTTCCGGGGCCGGCGAGCGCGGCCGGCTGCGCGCGGTGCGACCCGGACTCGAGGAGCACCTGGCGGCCCGGGGGTTGAACTATTTCTTCGCCGACACCCACATGGTGACGGGCGGAGCATCCCATTCCTACTACCATGAGCTCTATCCGGTGCTGGAGCGGCTGCACACTGGAGACGAGCACGAGATTTTGCGCCGGCAGGAGTGCACGCCGTATGACAGCTATTGGGTCGCCTCGCCCGGCGGAACGGGCCGCGCGGCGGTCTTTGCGCGCGATCAGCGGCTGTCGGTGCAGGTGTGGAGCCGGGAGCTGGGATACCCGGGCGATGGCGCTTACTTGGACTTTCACAAACAGCATCTGCCCGGCGGCCTCAAGTACTGGCGCGTCACCCATCCCAAGGCCCCGTTGGAGGAGAAAGAGACGTATGACCCGCGGGAGGCCCAAGCCCAGACGCGAATCCACGCGGAGCAATTTTGCGATTTGGTCGCCGGCATTCTGCGGCGGCAGCAGGAGCGGCGCGGCGCCCAAGGCCCGCCGATCCTTTGCGCCTCCTACGATATGGAGCTGTACGGCCACTGGTGGTTTGAGGGGCCGCAGTGGGTTTATCATATGTCCAAAGCCCTGCATCGGGCCGGCGTGACCGTCCGGTCGTGCAGCGAGCAGCTCTCGATGCAGCCGCCCCACCGCACCATCACCCTGCTGGAAGGCTCCTGGGGCGAGGGCGGCGATCATCGCGTCTGGCTGAACAAGGACACCGAGTGGATTTGGGAACGGCTCTACGAGGTGGAGACGGAAGCGTGGGCGCTCCGTGACGCCGTGGCGGCCCTGTCCCCGGAGGGCAACGGGGCCCGGCGCGCTCTCGATCGGTTGGTGGCCCAGGCGTTTCGGAGTTTCTTGCTGCTCTGCGCGTCGGATTGGCAATTTCAAATTACGACGCAGTCCGCCCGGGATTATGCCGAAATGCGGTTTGCCCGCCACTACTCCGAGTTCAAGCGGCTGGCGCAATTGGCCCGCGACGTGATGGCCGGCGACCAGTTGACGGCCGAGGACGAAGGATTTTTGGCGCGCAAGGAGGCGCAGGATTTTCTCTTTCCGGCGCTGGCCCTGCCCGGCTGCTCGCCCGGCGCCTCCGGCGACGCCAAACCGTCCCTGGCAGGAGTGTGAGATGGCACGGCCCAAGGTTCTCGGCATCGTCATGGCCGGCGGGAAAGGGGAGCGGCTCTACCCGCTGACCCGCGAACGCAGCAAGCCGGCCGTGCCCTTCGGCGCCCGCTACCGGATCGTCGATTTCGTCCTGAGCAATTTCACCAATTCCGGCATCTATTCGCTCTACGTGCTGGTGCAGTACAAGGCGCAGTCGCTGATCGAGCATTTGCGGATGGCGTGGCGGGTCGGCGGCCGCATTAAAGATCATTTCGTCACCGTGGTGCCGCCGCAGATGCGCTGGGGGGAAAGCTGGTACCAGGGGACGGCGGATGCGGTCTATCAAAACCTGAACCTGATCCGCGATTTTCATCCCGATCTGATCGCCATTTTCGGCGCCGATCACATCTACCGGATGGACATCAATCAGATGGTCAGCCACCACATCGAGCGGCGCGCCGACGTCACGGTGGCGGCGCTGCCGGTGCCGATGGAGGAGGCGGGCGGCTTCGGGATCATCGAGGCGGACGCCAACGGGCGCATTGTCGGCTTCGAGGAGAAACCCGAGCGGCCCAAGTCCATGCCCAGCGATCCCACCCGGGCCTATTCCTCGATGGGCAACTATATTTTCAACCGCGATTTGCTGATCGACGTCCTGGTCGAGGACGCCCGCCGGAATACGGGGCATGATTTCGGCAAGACCATCCTGCCGGAGCTGTTCCCGACGGTGAACGTCATGGCCTACAATTTTTTGGACAACCGGGTGCCGGGCCTCAAGCCGTATGAAGAGCGGGGCTACTGGCGGGACGTGGGCAATATCGCGGCCTACTGGCGGGCCCACATGGATCTGCTGGGGCCGACGCCGGCCTTCGATCTGCGCAACCCCCAGTGGCCCATTCTGAGCGACACCTACGAAGGCCCCTCGGCCCGCATTTTCAACGGCACGGTTCGCGATTCGATCATCGGCGCGGGCGCGGTGATCCACGACGGCACGGTCAGCCGCTCCATTCTCGGGCGTGGCGTGACCGTCCACCCGGACGCGGTGATTGAAGAATCGATCGTGATGGATTACGCCGAGATCGGCAAAGGCGTCCGCTTGCAGCGGACGATCGTCGACCGCTTCAATGTCGTAGCGCCGGGCACGCAGATCGGCCATGACCGGCGGCAGGACAGCCTGCACTACAAGGTGGATTCCTCCGGCATTGTGGTCGTGCCCCGCGGGCCGACGCGCCATCCGGCGGCGCAGGAATGACCGGCCCGGCGCAATCCTCCCGGATTGCGATCGGCGTGGATCTGGGGGGCACGGCCATCAAGGCGCTGGCGGTCACGGACGCCGGCCGCATTCTGGCCAGAACCTCGCGGCCGACCGAGGTCTCGGCCGGGCCGGCGCAGGTCGTCAAGAATCTTGCCGCGACGATTCACGATCTCCAATCCCGTCTGCGCGCCGAACCGTCCCTCCATGAGGGACCGGACGCCGTTACGCTGTTGCCGACGGTCGGCGTGGGCGTGCCCGGCGTGTTGGATGTCGAGCGCGGCCTGGTGATCGCCTCGCCCAATTTCCCCGATTGGGAATGCTTTCCGCTTCGAGACCGGCTTCAGGAGGCCTGCGGCCAGCCCGTGTTGATCGAAAACGACGCCAATGCGGCCGCGCTGGGGGAGCAATGGCTGGGATCGGCCCGGGATGCGCGCAGTTTTCTCTTCATCACGATCGGCACCGGGATCGGCGGCGGGCTGGTGCTCGACGGTGCGCTGTGGCGTGGGCCCGGGGGCCGGGCCGGCGAATTCGGCCACATCAAGGTGGTCCCTGACGGCGAACCGTGCGGCTGCGGCAGCCGGGGCTGCCTGGAGCGCTACGCCAATGCGGCGGCGCTGGAACGATTCGCGCTCGACGCGCTGGAGCGGGGGAGCGGCGGCCCGTTGCGGGCGCTGGCGATGGACCGGCCCGAAGCGCTGGACCCGGACCTCATCGCCCAAGCCGCCCGCGCGGGCGATGCCGCGGCCCGGTGGGCCTACCGGCAATGTACCGTCTATCTGAGCATGGGCGTTGCCGACGTCGTGAATCTGCTCGACCTGCGGTGCTATATTATCGGCGGCGGGATCAGCGAAGCCTTCGACCTGTTTGCGCCCTGGCTGCGCGAGGAAGTCGCCAAACGAATCTATGGCGTCGCCATCGAGGAGATCGCGATCCGCCAAGCGGCGTGCGGGAATGATGCGGGCAGCCTGGGCATGGCGTCGCTCGTGCTGGTGAAACCGTGCTGAGCAAGGCCGAGGTCGCGCAGTTGGCGGTCTGCGGGTATACTAAGTACTGGAAATGTTTGGAGTGCTTTCTAATCGAGGCAATCAATGACGCAACGTGAGTGGCTGGCCCTGGTCGTTTCGTGGCCCTTCGCCGCGGAGCTGGCGCTGGCCATACTGGGCGGCGCCGTGGCATGGTTGATCTACCGGCGCATCCTTCGCCTGCCGGCCGTGCAGGCGGCGCCCGACGCGCCGATCACGCCGGCAACGCTCGGCTTGAGATTCGTTTCGCTCTTGCTCTTCCCGCTGGCGTGGGTCTGCCTGCTGATGGGCGGATATGCGTTGCTGGGCCGGGTGGTGGCGCCGACCGGCCTGATCGAGACGATCATTCCCCTCCTCTGGTTCTTCATGCTCTATCAGGCCGCGGCCGCGTCCATCACCCTCTTTTTGCCGAAACGGCACGGCATGCGGTTTTTGGTCTGGTTGGCGGTCGCGGTGGGCGTCGTCACGCTGGCCGCGCGCTACCTGGGCTACGGCGATGCGTTGAGCGCGGCGGCCAATTTTCCGTTGGTGCATCTGGGGCCGGCGGTCATCTCCGTCGCCATCATCCTCAAGGCCGTGTTTCTATTCGGCGCGATTTTCCTCGTCGCGGGCCAGCTCACCGCGCTGCTGCAGAGCCGGTTCATCAGCCGGACCGACATCGATCCGAATCTCTCCTCCGCGATGCTGCGCTTCCTGAAGTTCTTCCTCTTCGGCATCGGCGTGCTGATCGTGCTCGATACGGCGGGGATCAACCTGTCGGCCCTCACCATCTTCGGCGGCGCGCTGGGCATCGGGCTGGGCTTCGGGCTGCAGACGATCGCCAACAATTTGGTCAGCGGCGTGATTTTTCTGCTGGACCGGTCGATCAAGCAGGGCGACGTGATCACGGTGGGCGACAGCTACGGCTGGGTCGTCAAGCTGGGCGCGCGCTACGTCGTGGTCCGCACCCGCGACGGCGTGGAGAAATTGATTCCCAATGCCAATCTCATCACGACGGAAATCACCAATTGGTCGCATTCCGACCGCGCCGTGCGGCTGCACGTGAAGGTCGGCGTCTCATACCAGTCGGATCCCTTCAAGGTGCGGGACCTCCTGCTCAAAGTCGCCGACACCCACCCGCGCGTGCTCAAGTACCCCCAGCCCAATGTGCTCTTCGTGAACTTCGGCGAAAGCAGCATGGATTTTGAGCTGCGGCTCTGGATCAACGACCCGCAGGAAGGGGTGGAGAACGTCCGGAGCGCCATGCGGTTCGAGATTTGGAAGACGTTCAAGGAGCACGGGATCGACATTCCCTTCCCGCAGCGGGACCTGCACATCAAAACGGGGCCGCCCCCTCAGCCCCCCAGGGAACTGCGCCCGTCGGAGTTCGAGGAATCCCTGCCGCCCGCCGGCCCGGCGGAGCGTTAACCTTATCGTTCCTGATCGGCCAGCGCCGCGAGCGCGTTGCGGGTCAGGCCGGCTCGCTTGGGCCGGGCCAGCGGTGTCCCGGCCAACGGCGCCGTGTCGTCGTCGGTGTGCATGCCGGCGATCCGATGAAGATCCATCCATGGCCCCGCGCCGTGGAGGAGAGCCGGCTCCCCGGTGACCGTCGGCGGATGATTGTAGGGGCAGACCTCCTGGCAGACGTCGCAGCCGAAGAACCAATTTCCGAGGGCGCGCTGCTCCGATTCGGTAAAATCCCGCCGCAGCTCGATCGTCAGGTAGCTGATGCAGCGCGTCGCGTCCAACTCGTAGGGGGCGACGATTGCGCCGGTCGGACAGGCGTCCAGGCAGAGCCGGCAACTGCCGCATTGGCTGGTCTGCGGCCGGTCGGGCGCCAGTTCCAGCGTGGTGAGTAATTCCGCCAGAAACACCCAGGAGCCGAAGGCGTCCGTGATCAGCATGGTGTTCTTGCCGATGAACCCGAGGCCCGCTTCCTGCGCCGCGGCCCGCTCCAGCACCGGGCCGTGATCGACGTAGCGCTTGACCTGCGTCCCCGGCGCCCGCGCATGCAGCCAGTCGGCCAGCGCGTCAAGCTTCGGTTCAATCAACGCATGATAATCCTGTCCCCAGGCGTAGCGGGCGATCTTGCCGCAGCCGTCGTGCGGCGCTTGGCCGTGGTCGCCGGGATAATAGTTCATCCCGAGGCTGACGATGCTCCTGGCGCCGGGCAGCACCGCCCGGGGATCGGCCCGCCGCCAGGGCGCACGGGCCATGTAGGCCATCTCACCGTGCCGGCCAAGCGCCAGCCACCGCTCAAGTTGTTGTCCGTAATGGGTGGGCAGTTCGGCGGGTGCAATGCCGACGAGGTCGAATCCCAATTGTTTGGCCTGCGCCTTGAGATCTGATTCTAATGTCATAGAAGAGAGAACAGCGGAACGAATATCTATCGTCGGAGGACTTCAACCCGGCCCTCATCGCTTAAAAAGGCCGTGGTCAGCGCGCTGACGATCGAGAGGACCAGCGCGCCAAAAATCGGCGCCCAGAAGCCGTGCACCTCGAAGCCCTTGACCAACGTGGAGGCCAGATAGAGCATGAAGCCGTTCAGGATGAAGGTGAAGAGCCCGAGCGTCAGGATGTTGATCGGCAGCGTGAGCAAGATAAAGATGGGGCGCAGAATCGCGTTGATAATCCCCAGCACGGCGGCGGCCACCAGCGCGGCCAGCGCGCCGCGCACCTCGATGCCCTCGATGATGTTGGCGATCAGCCAGAGCGTTCCAGCGTTGACGAGCCAGCGGATAAAGAGGCCCATGACACGGGCATTATAGCACGACGGCGTTGAGCCTTCGTTGGCAGTGCAGTCGCCGGCCGGGCCAGTTCCCCGGCACGGGCTCGCCTGTGCTTGCAGTGCTCGGCGGCCCTTGGGTCTCGGCCACCACGTTTATCGAAGCCATCGACGTGGCGGCCTCCGACACAGTCGTTGCCCTGCACTATATGGCTTATAACTTTGCGAAGATTATAAATCGCTCAGAGTGACCCCGGCAATGGAGGCCGGGATTGCGGATCATGCGTGGGCTGTTGAAAAAATCTCTTTATTATTAGATAGTTATGATGTTTTATTTTTTGGTTGTATTCCCGCTCTCCCATTAACTATAATTTATTCCTTCAGCACTCATGATGTTCTTGACAGTTTTCGAGTTGCGGTCACAATATAATCAGTCCAATGCGTAGGGGTAGACTCATGCCTGAATATCCCGTCATGTTCAAAGTGAAAGATGCCGTTGCTGGCAATGGTTTTTTGGCCGGAGTCTTATTGTCTGGTCGGGCTACCATCCGAGAAGATTATGGCAAGTGGTGGGTCTATGGGGTGTGCCCCGGTGGTATTGCTGAATCAGGTAGCACTCCAGAGGAAGCATTCTTGCGTTTTCGTGAAACATACCGATCTGTTCTTTTCGATTTAGCGGAAGAGTCAGCGACATACAATGATTTCCGAAGCGCGGTGGAATCTTTCTATTCTCAGATCAATGAGGCAGAAAAAGAAAACTGGGAATCAGCATTCCAGGCAATGCGAGCCAGTACAATCCCTCTCGAAGGATTCTTCTCAACGCTACCCAAGCGCGCACCAGAATCTTGCTCGACAAAGCTCAGTATCGAGCGCCTCGATAAGCGCACTCAGTATACGCCTACTGATAATATTTCTGACCATCTTGCGCTGCCCATAGCGGCGTAATAATGTCAGCTTCCATTTCGTTCAAAGAAGTTGAACGAATGCTGGCAAAATGCGCTCCGGGCTTTACGCATAGGATTACTAAACACAATCGCTTCATCACTTGGAATGGCAAGACTTATGCGGGATTTCCAAAACATGCAGATGTTCAAGTAGGGCATATTAAAAATATGGCTCGATTTTTTGGTATTCTTGATTGCGCGAAACAACACCTAAATCTCTAGTTTTTCCTTATTAATTTCAAACCGAGTCACTACCGACCGGTTCATCTTACCGCAATTACCGCAGCCAGCCTGCAAGCAGGGGAAAGATCATGAACCGACTACAGCGAAAGAGTTGCTTGATAGATGAGGTCTTAGTCAAAAAGGCCAAGAAACTTCTTGGGGCCAAATCGGACTCGGAAGCGATTCGAAAAGCCCTGAGCATAACAGTTCATCAGGAAGAAGCAGCGAGAGCTTGGGGTGCGAATGCCGGCTGCGGAGTAAGTCATGAACGCAAAGAGGGAGATCGGTGAAACTTATGCTCGCCTTTTTCGAGCGACCACATACCGTTCTGGGCTGATAGCGCCTTTCTTCAAATATTCGCGTCGCGCCGCTTCCAAAAAGTTCAAAAACGCGGGGCTATGCTCCAGCAGATCATCATCTAAATCTTTTTGCTTCTCCGACATGGCCATGGCAAGGGCATTATAGCATGGTGGCGTGAGTCGGCCCGAGGCCGGTTCCCCGGCACGGGCTTGCCTGCGCTTACGGTGCTTGGCGGCCCTTGTGTCTCG
>JBFMAJ010000082.1:0-8480 GCA_040755775.1 Nitrospirota bacterium | reverse complement strand
CCGCGAGCCGTCGGCCCGGATTCTCGTTGCCGATGACAACGCCGACATGCGGGACTATCTCGTCCGCCTGTTGCGCGACCGGTGGGAGGTTGAGGCGGTGCTCGACGGCAACGACGCTCTGGCCGCCGCGCAGCAGAGGCCGCCCGACCTGATCCTGAGCGACGTCATGATGCCGGGCCTTGACGGCATCGGCCTGCTCCGGCGGCTGCGGGCCGAGCCGGCCACGAGCACGATCCCCGTCATCCTGCTCTCGGCCCGCGCCGGCGAAGAGATGGTGCTGGAGGGGCTGGAAACCGGCGCCGACGATTATCTGGTCAAGCCTTTCTCGGCCCGTGAATTGCTCGCCCGCGTGCGGACCCATCTAGAGATGGCCCGCTTGCGCCGCCGGTGGACGGCCCGGCTCGAGCAGGCCTACCGCGAGTTGGAGAGCTTCAGCTACTCCGTCTCTCACGATCTGCGCGCGCCGCTGCGGGCCATCGACGGCTTCAGCCAGGCGCTGCTCCAGGATTACGGCGCCGGGCTGGACGACACGGCGCAGGATCATCTGCGCCGCGTCCGGACGGCCGCGCAGCGCATGGGGCTGTTGATCGATGATATTTTGAAGCTGTCGCGCGTGGGCCGGGCCGAGCTGCGGCGGGAGCGGGTCGATCTGTCGCTGCTGGCGCGCACCATCGCAGCCGAATTGGCCCGGCATGATCCGGAGCGCCGGGTCTTGATCAGCGTGCAGGACGAGTTGACGGTCGAGGCGGATCCGCGGCTCCTACGCGTGGCAATGGAGAACCTTCTGGGCAACGCATGGAAATTCACGGGCAAGCAGCCGCAGCCGATGATCGACTTCCGGGCCGCGCGCAACGGGACGGAGACCGTCTACGCGCTGAAAGACAACGGCGCGGGCTTCGACATGCAGTACGCGAAAAAGCTCTTCGGCGCCTTTCAGCGGCTGCACACGGAGGAAGAGTTTCCCGGCACCGGCATCGGCCTGGCCACCGTGCAGCGGATCATCAGCCGCCACGGCGGGCGCGTCTGGGCGACGGGCGAGGTGGATCGGGGCGCCACCTTCTTTTTCACGCTGCCCCCGGCCGAGATGATTTAACCGCCTGCGCCATCAGCGACGGCCCCAGCAGCAGCCGACGGCCCGACAGCGCCGACATCGCCTGCACGCCGGCAAAGACCGTCCCCTTGATCCATTGCATCCCCGTCTCCCCCAGCGCGGGGGAAATTCCGTAAGGATCGCCGGGCGTGAGCGGGCTGTTTCTGATCCGGATCTCCCCGAAGCCGGCGCGCGCCAGCAGCGCGCGCAACGTCGCCGCCGAGAAACTGTACAGATGGACGATCAGTTGCCGCTCCAGCGCCTTGCAGAGCCGGAGCAGGCCGACGTGGAACGCGGCGTTCGGCACGCGCGCCAGCAGCAGCCCGCCGGGCTTGAGCACCCGATGAACCTCCCGCAAGTGGTCCAGCGGCGCGGCCATCTGATCGAGGACGTTGAACAGCGTGACCGCGTCGAAGTAGCCGCTGGAAAAATGGGCGTGCGGCAGCTCATCGCAGATCACCCGGTTGTCCGGCCCGCCGCCTGCCTGTCCGGCAGGCAGGAGCCGCCGGCGCGCCTGCTCGGCCGCCATCGGCGACGGTTCCACGCCGGAACTCTGCCAGCCGCGGGCTTGGGCCAGTTGCAGAAAGAGGCCGTCGCCGCAGCCGACGTCGAGCAGGCGGCCTGGGGCGCGGAGCCGGGCCATTTCATCCAGCATGCGTTGAAACATCGCCTCCCGCCGGTCCAATTGGTAGGCGGCCTGCTGCCGTTGATAGGCATCATTCCGGTACTCCGCCGAAACGCCGGCCGCTTCGATGACCGCGCGGGCGATCAACCCGCAGTGCTCGCACTGACGATAGCGGCGGCCGGCGGCGCCAAAGAGCTCGCGGCCGCTGGCCGATTGGCAGAGGTGGCAGGCAAAACTCATGGCAGAGTCGTTCGTCATGGCTCGCGTGTCGAATCGACGCTCGGTTGTCGGATTTCCTCGTACAGCGCCTCCAATCGGTCGAGGTGGCGCGTCCAAGTATAATTGCCCTCAATGTATCTCCGGCAGCGGCGGGCCAGCGCGGCGGCGAGCGGCGGCTGGCGGACCAGGGCCTGCGCCTGTTCGATCATCCGCCGCGCCATGGCCGCCGGCGCGGCTTCGTCAAACAGCCATTGCGGATCGAGCCCCGTCAAAATTTCCGGCGTCGCCCCCGCCCGCGTGCCCAGCACCGGCAGGCCGCTGGCCAGCGCTTCCAGCGTGACCAGGCCGAACCCTTCCAATTGGAGGGTCGGGAGAATGAACAGATCGGCCGCCTGATAGCAGCGCGGCAGGTCGACCTCCGGGATGAAACCGGCCAGGCGGACCCGCTCTTGAAGCCCCAGCTCGCGAATCAGCCGATCGAGCGACGGCCGCAGCATCCCCTCTCCGCCGATGACGAGCATCGCTTCCTTCACGGCCGGCGCGACCCCGGCCATGGCGCGGATGAGCAGCTCCAGCCCCATGCGGGGCACCAGGTTTCTGACGGTCAGAAAGACGAAGCGATCGGCGGGCCATCCCAGCTCTTTTCTGACGGACGCCTTGTCCGGATTCGGCCGGAATCGTTGCGCATCGACGCCGCCCGGAAACACGTCGATGCGCTCCGCGGGGATGCGGTGCGCGCCGGCCACCCGTTGCCGCATGAATTCGCTCAGCGTGAGAATCCGGTCGCTGCGCTTCAAGGCGCCGCGCTCCAGCCCCCGCCGCCCCATGATGTGCAGCGCGGCCAGCAGCGGGTTGGCATGGGGCTGCCTGGTGGCGTATTCCTCAAACGCGAGTGAATGGCAGGTATAGACCGCCGGGATCGCCGCCCGCCGGGCGTCCCGCAGCAGCGCAAAGCCGGTGAAGGGCTGGTGCGCGTGGATCAGGTCGGCGGGCTCTTCATCGAGCAGCCGGCCGAACAGCGCCCGGGCGTTCCGCAGCGTGCTGGACAGGAATGGTACCGGGCCGGCGTCGTTGACGCTGTATCGGTATTCCCGCGCGCCGTCGATCGACTCCTGGTCGGCCCGATGGCGCGGGAGGCGCCGCGTGAGCACCCGCACCGAATGGCCGCGCGCGGCCAGGCCCGCCGCTTCGGCGTGCAGCGCCCGTTCGGCGCCGCCGGTGCAGCCGCTGATCGACACGTCGGCGACAAAGAGCAGCCTCACCGGGCGGTTCCGTCGATGTAGACCCGGTGCCACAGCTCCAGCGTCATCAGCGCGAAGAGCTGATCGGACAGATTTTGCCGGCCCGACTCATGCCGCGCCGCCAGCTCGGCCACGGCCGCGGGATTGAAGTAGCCGCGCTTCCGGATCGCCGCCTCCGACAACAGTTCCCGGGCCAGCGGCTTCAGCTCCCGCCGCAGCCATTGGCCCATGGGCACCATGAAGCCCTGCTTTTTCCGCGCCAGAATGGCGCCGGGCAGCCAGCCGCGGATCGCGTCGCGGAAGAGTGCTTTGAGGCGGAAATGGCGCATTTTGACCGAGCCGGGAATCGTCGCGGCGAATTCCACCAGCGTGTGGTCGCAGTAGGGCACGCGCAGCTCCAGCGAGGCGGCCATGCTCATTTTGTCGCCCAGCATCAGCAGGTCATCGGCCAGATAGGTGTTGACGTCAAGATAAAGCGCCCGGTCCAGCGGGACGGCCGCCGAAGGCGCGTCATAGAACTGCCGATGGCTGGCCCAGAGGCGGCCGGGATCGACCTGAGCCATGAAGTCTTTCGTGAGGAATCTTTCAACATCGCTTGAATGAAAAAATGAAATCCATGAAAGATACCGCTCTCGCGGCGGAAGCAGGCCGGCGGCCAGAAAGCGCTTGATCCGGCCGGCCAGGTTGCGGCTCCGGCGCGATTCGGGCAGCCAGGCGGCCAGATGGACCGCCGCGCGGCGGGCCGGTTCCGGAAGCCGCTCGTAGCCGGCGGCCAGCCGCACGCCCAGGTAGCGGGGATAGCCGGCGAACAGCTCGTCGCCGCCGATGCCCGTCAGCGCCACGGTGACTTCGCTTCGCGCCGCCTTGGAGATCAGATAGGTGGGAATCATCGACGAGTCGGCGAAGGGCTCATCGAGGTGGTAGACCAGCTCCGGCAGCAGCTCCATGATGTCGGGCTTGAGCCGGAATTCCCGATGATCGCTGCCCACGTGGCGGGCGATCAGCCTCGCCGCGTCCAATTCATCGAAGGACGCCGCCTCCCGCCCGTAGCCGATTGAAAAACTTTTCACCGGGCCGGCGGAAAGCCGCGCCATCACCGCCGCCAGCGCGCCGGAGTCGAGCCCGCCCGAAAGGAACAATCCCAGCGGCACGTCGCTGATCAGATGGCGCTTGACGGTCTCCGTGAGCCGGGCCCGGATCTCCTCGACGTACTCCTCCGGCCTCCGGCCGCGCTCCCCGGCATCCGGGACCGTCACGTCCCAGTACCGCCGCACCGACGAGTCGCCGCGGCGATGGATCAGCAGATGGCCCGGCGGCAGCTTCTTGATGCCGGCAAAGATCGCCATGGGCGACGGCACGTACAGAAAGGTCAGATAGGCCAGCAGCGCCTGGGGATCGAGCGTTCGTGATGCGCCCGGCCATTCCAGCAGCGCCTTCAGCTCGGAGGCGAAGAGCAGCCGCCCCTCCCGGGCCAGATAGTAGAGCGGCTTGATGCCCAAGCGGTCGCGGGCAAGAATCACCTTCTCGCGCGCCGTGTCGGCCAGCGCGATCGCGAACATCCCGCGCAGATGGCGGACAAAGTCCTCCCCGTGCTCTTCGTAAAGATGCACGATCACTTCGGTGTCGCTGCGGGTGGCGAACGCATGGCCCTTGGCGATGAGCGCATCGCGCAGCTCCTGAAAATTATAGATCTCGCCGTTGAAGACGACCCAGACGGTTTTGTCTTCATTGTGCATCGGCTGCCGGCCGCCGGCCAGATCGATGATGCTCAGCCGGCGCATCGCCAGACTGACCGTCTCGCTCAAATAGACGCCCTCGTCATCGGGCCCGCGATGGACCAGCCGGCCGTTCATGCGCGCCAGCAGCGCGTCGTCCCGAAAGCCGGCAAACCCGCAGATGCCGCACACGGTCTAATGCTCCCGCACCGACACGAAGATGGGATTGGAGAGCAGGTGCTGATCGCCCTCGCCGATTTCAATCCGATAATAGAGGCGGCCGGATTGGGGCGCGTCATCCTCCCACTGCCGTTCGAAGGGCGTCACGGCGGAAAACTCCCGCCACACGCGGCCGGCGCGAACGACTTTCACCGTGACGGTCTCCGCGCGCGCGTCGGTGGCCGACACGGCCACGCGGACCGCGATCGGCGCGCCCGGCGCGACCGTCAAGGTGTCGCCGGATATGGCCGGCTGATCGACGTCGATGCCGGCGAGGGTCAGCGAAAAATCGTCCAACACCAATCCCCATTCCGGCACGCGTTGCCGAGCATAGAACGCGCCCGCCCTAAGCGACGCGAGCACCGCCGGCGCCGAACGCTCCCGCGCCAGCACGACGGTCTGCACGTCGCCGAGCCGCTTGCCGCCCAGGCCGGCCTGATGATAGGCCAGCTCCCCGACGCCCCACGCCGGCGCCGATCGCCATCCGTCAAGATAAGCCAGCAGCAGTCGATCCCAGCCGCCGCCCGGCTCCGTGATCCGCACGTGATCCTGATAGATCGCGCCGAAGGCGGTGTAGCCGGCCGTGCGCGCCAGCGCATCGGGATAGGGATCGGTCTGTACCGTAATCGACCAGGGCAGCCGGCTCAAGGGTCTGCCGAACAGACCGGCGGCGCCGCCTCGCTCCGCCAATTCCCGTCCGATGGCGTCGAGTTGGTATCGATGAAAATCGGCCGCCTCGGGCAACGACCAGATGGTCACGGCTCCGGCTGCCGCCGCCCGCTCGATCAGCCCCTGCACTGCGGCATGATCCGGATCGGGCCGATAGCGATCGGGCCCGCCGGCCAGGAGCAAATTATCCGCCAACAGCAGCCCGCCCAGCGCCAGGACGGCGATCGCTTCGCCGCGATACCGGCGACGCCGCGAGAGCTGAAAAAATTTTGTGCGCGCCGCGACGACCCGTTCGCGCCGCCAGAGCCAACCGGCCGGCGCCAGGAGCGCCACCGGCCACCACGGGAGCATGCGTCCCGCCATCGAGCGGGTCGGGGGAGGCGTGAGCGCCCTCATCATCCCCGCCTCGTCCAGCCCGACGACGAGCAGATTCTTCTGCGTGTCATGCAGCGCGAGCGTATTGCGCCAGAGCGACCCGGTCCAATAATAGTGCGGCGTCACCTCCAGGCCGGGAATGATCAGCCGCTCCGGATCGCGCGCTTGCGCCCGGCGCACGGCGTCAAAAAAATCGGCCAGCCCCTCCTCACGGACCGACGGGATGCCGGCCCGATACCGCAGAAGGCCGCGCAACGGCCACAGGCCGTACTCCACGCCGAGCTCATAATTGTCGGTGAGAATCACGCCGTCCAGGCCGGCGTCGGCGGCCCGGCGCATGAGGGGCTCCGGCGGCAGATCGCCCGTGCTCATCGAGGAATGGACGTGCACGGCCAGCGACAGTTGCCGGAGCGGCGATCGATCGGAGGATGCCGCATCAACTTCGGCGCGCGCGGGAAGCAGGCCGATGCAGACCAAGCCGGCCGCCAGCAGGCCGGCGCCCGTCCGCTTAGTCACGTTTCGGGATCCGGGAATGGGGCCGGGCGCGCGACGGCGCCACCGCCTTGGCCGGCGCCGTGTTGGCCGCCGACCGCCGATAGGCCAGCCACCGGTAGAGCCGGTCGATCGCGTCCACCATCGCCATCGTGGTGTAACGGCTGGTCACCGACCGGCGCGCCGCCTCGCCCATGCGGCGCAGCCGCACTTGATCGCGCAGCAACGAGCAGACCGCCTCGGCCAGCGCGGCCGGCGACGCGGGCGGCACCAGCAGCCCATTGCGCCCCTGGTGGATCAGCTCTGGCAGGCCGCCCACCCGGCTCGCCACCACGGGCTTGCCCATGACGAGCGCTTCGACGACGGTGCGGCCCATGCCCTCGTTGAGCGACGGTTGCACGATCAGGTCGCAGGCGGCGAAATAGCGTCGCAGTTCCGGCTGCGCGCCGACCAAATGCAGATGGTCCGCCACGCCCAGTTGGGCGGCCTGCCTGGCGAGCCGCGCCCGCTCGTCACCTTCGCCGACGAAGAGCAGCCGGGCCTTGGGAAACTCATGCAGGATGGCCGGCAGCGCGTCGATCAGATAGCGGTGGCCCTTGATCGGCACGAGCCGCCCCACGACGCCGATGACCGGCCCCTGCGAAGGCAGCCCGATCATCCGGCGGGCCTTGGTTTCGGCAGAATGGACTCGGCGGTTCCAGTCGACGCCCCCGCCTACCGCGTACGCCGGCGGTTTGGGGAAGCGGCCGGGACCGTTGCGAAACGCGGTCAAGTCGATGCCGCTCGGAATGGCGTGAAGGCGGTCGGCGGCGATAATCCTACGGTCCAGATAGTCTTGCTTGCCCACGTCGGTCAGCGTGATCAGGCCGTGGGTGAGCCGGCCCAGCCCTCGCTCGACGGCGACGATCGCGGCGGTGATCCAGGGGCCGTAGTAGCCGTAGAAAATATGGCCGTGCGGGGTATGGATGACGACCGGTGCGCGACAGACCCAGGCCGCCAGGCGCCCCAGGGCGCCGGCTTTGGACGTATGGGTGTGCACGATGTCGGGCGAGAAACGGCGGATCAGCCGGATGAGGCCGATCAGCGCGGCCAGGTCGCGCAGCGGCGAAATTTGGCGGCGCAGCGACGGCAGCACGATCACCTGCGCGCCCGCTTCGCGCGCTTCGGCCAGCCGCGCCTTGAGCGAGGAGATCTCGCCGGGCGTCATTCTCGACTCGGCCGAATTGCCCGAGGCCAGCGCGACCGCATAGCCGCGGCGGGCCAGGCCGATCACGGTCAGCAGCGTATTTTCCGCCGAGCCGCCGCGGTCCAGCCGGGTGATCAGGTGCAGCACGCGCAGCGGGCGCGCGGAGGCGACGTCGTCGCCGTTCTGTTCGGCGCGGCGGTTTGGGGAAGGTTTTCGTCGATTCTGCATGGTTCCTTCGATTTACTTTCGTTTGGGATCGATGACGGACCGCCCCGTTTGTTCAAATAATTGCTGCCGCTCAAAATCCTTCGGCTCATAGACGTCCGAGCCGTAGCCGTAATAGCGCGAAACTAAAAATGCGACGTAGAGACTGAGCACTGCGGCCACCAGCGACCAGATGATCTGCCACACGGTGCGACGCATTATGACTTCACCGCGGTACGCATCGTCACGTTCTGTGCCGAGAAAGCAGCATCCGCCAGCAACTCACCCACCGCTGCCATGACCTCATCAACTGGAATACTCATCAAGCACTCGTGCGTGCCCAGCGGGCAGCGCCCCTCGCCGCAGGGGCTGCACCAGACCGGATGGCGAATCACCCGGTGCGGCCCCCCCATCGGCGGCCATCGGACCGGATCGGTCGGCCCCA
>JBFMAJ010000081.1:0-8493 GCA_040755775.1 Nitrospirota bacterium | reverse complement strand
GGATGAGATCGCGTTGTTCTTTTTTAATCGTGTAGACCTTCAGCATGAAAGGATCGGGATAACTCTTCTCAAAATAGCCTCCGACCGCTTCGACCAGAACCGACGGCGCGAAGGGGCGGAACGGCTCGCGCCGCTTGATCCGCGCATTGAGGAGTTCCTTCATCTCAGCCCGGCGCGGATCGGCCAGGATGCTCCGGTTGCCTAAAGCCCGAGGCCCCCATTCCATCCGCCCCTGAAACCAGCCGACGATCTTGCCGTCGGCGATCGCCCGCGCCGTCTTTGCACACAGTTCCGCCTCATCGCGAATGTCCACGGCCGCGATCTTCCGGGCGGCCAGCGCCCCGCGCACATCGGCGTCGGTGAAGCGCGGGCCCCAGTACGAATGCTCCATGATGAACGACCGCGGCCGCCCCAGGCGCTCATGCCAGACCGAAAACGCCGCGCCGATCGCGGTGCCGGCGTCGCCGGCGGCCGACTGAATATAGACCTCCCGAAACGGCGTCCGGTCGAAAATTTTGCCGTTGGCCACGCTATTCATCGCGCAGCCGCCGGCCAGGCAGAGCGCCGTCAGACCCGTCCGTTCATGCAAAGCATTGAGCAGGCCGAAATAGACTTCCTCAAAGATCGCCTGCAGCGATGCCGCGATCGCCTGATGGCGCGGCGTAATCTCTTCGCCCGGCTTGCGAACCGGCCCCAACAATCGCTCCCACTCGGCCGACCAGAGCGGGCCGATCACCGGCTCGCCGCCCTCCCAGCTCATCGCCACGCCGTCGCGATGGTGGCGGAAATAGTCGAGGTTCAGCGCGAACGTCCCGTCTTTTTCCCGCCGGATCATCCGCCGGAACGCATCGAGATAATCCGGCTCAGCATAGGCCGCCAGCCCCATCACCTTGTATTCGTCGCCATACTTGGAAAAGCCGAGGTACTGCGTGCCCGCCGTGTAAAGGAAACCGAGCGAATGGGGAAAGAGCACGTTGTCTCCAATCTCCAATCTCTCTCCCCTCCCTCTTCCCACCATCGCGCTCGCAAAATCGCCCATCGCGTCGATCGACGCCACCGCCGCCTCCTCAAACGGCGACACAAAAAAGGCGCTCGCCATGTGGGCCCGGTGGTGTTCGACATGATGGAGATTGGGAGACTGGAGATTGGAGATTGGGGGAAGCCTGCCCAAGATGTCCCCGACACGCGATCGATTACGCAGACGATCAATCAGGTACGCAGGATTCGGCCGATGGGTCAAGGCAAACCAGGCCTTTTTAAACAGATGCGCCCGCGGATCGCGGGAGATCGCCACGTGATCGACCTGACCGATCGCGACGCCCGCCTCCGCCAGACAGTACCGGATCGCCTCAGCCGGAAACCCCGCCCAGTGCTTCACCCGCCGGAACCGCTCCTCCTCGGCAGCGGCGACCAGTTTGCCATCGACCAGGATTGCGGCAGATGCATCTGCGTGGTAAGCATTGATTCCCAAAATGATC
Organism: Nitrospirota bacterium; assembly: GCA_040755775.1. Lineage (GTDB taxonomy): Bacteria > Nitrospirota > Nitrospiria > JACQCE01 > JACQCE01 > JBFMAJ01. The sequence goes on along the minus strand of JBFMAJ010000081.1, from coordinate 7,015 downwards.
ATGCTGGAGATCCTTGACAATCATTTCGCAAGTAGCTACAATAGCCACCAAGATAGGAGATCACCATGAGCACCGTCGGCATCAAGGAGCTAAAGAACCGGTTGACGCAGTACATTCGCCGCACGAGAAAGGGCGAAGAAATCGTGGTCACCGAGCGGGGTAAAGCCGTCGCGCTGATCCAGCCCATCACGTCGGCGGAGCGAGTCGTCAGCCTTGAAGGTAAGCTCGCCAGGCTCGCCGCCCATGGTCTCGTGACATTGCCAACCCGGAAACCCCTCAGGAAAGTCCGGCCGGTAAAAATTTCAGGCGTTCCAATTTCAAAGATCATTGTCGAAGACCGCCGATGACCTATTTGGACACCAGCGCCCTTATCAAGCGTTTTGTGGCTGAGAAGGGATCTGGGGTTGTCCGATCCCTTGTCGGCCGGAAAGAGCCGGTTGCCACGGCGAAAATCGCCTATGTTGAAGTTTTTGCAGGCTTGGCTCGAAAACGCCGTGAAGGACATCTCTCCGCCAACCGGCACGCGCTCATCTGCCGGCAATTCGAGCGCGATTGGCAAGCCTACATCCGCGTGGACCTGATGGATCAGGTCCTTATGCTGGCCCGCGATCTTATCCGGCGCCATCCGCTGAGAGGCTTCGACGCCGTTCATCTGGCCTCGGCCATGATGCTTAAAAACGAGACCAGGGAGCCCGTCGTTTTTGCCGCGGCTGATGAACAACTGCTCCGAGCGGCCAAAGCTGAAAAACTCGGCGTTCTTGACGTTGAAAAGACCCAGCCTCCCCTCTCGCTCGTATGATTGACATCGACAAGAGCTGAGCCGCCTCACAGGTTGAGGGCTATTACCGCTCCCTCTCCAAGGCCGAGCGCAAAGAAGCCAAAGCCTGGTCGAAGATATCCGCCCGCTCCGCCAAACGCCTTTGGCATAAATAGTTCCCATGTCGCCTCTTAAGCGCGAAGTCAAAAAAGCCATTCAGCGGGCCATCGGGATTCCAGTCCTTCAGTAGCGCATCGTCCTTCCGCCGCGGCGTCGGCGTGGTAGGCATTGAGGCCGAGAATGATCACGCAGAAGCCCTTGTCCTGAGGCGCTTGGCGATCCGCTGATGCAGGGGTTCTTCAATCAACTGCCCGACGGCGTCGTCCTCTTTCATCCTGACGCGTTCGACCGGCTCCAACCCGAAGTGACGGCAGACATTCACGGCGAGGCTGAAACAGAGGGAAAATTTGCCGGGCAGCACCAGCGTGAACGCGCCCCGATCGACAATATGATAGAGGTAGTTTCTGAGCGACGACGATGACGTGACTTCGGTTTTATACCCGAAATACAGATCCGTCTCCCGCTGCCCCAGATCGCCGAACACGCGGCCCGCCGTCGAGAGCATGGCGGATCGAACGCCATTGAGCGCCACTCCCTGAGCATGATCCGGGGCATAATAGACCGCGTTGCCGATCAGGGAATAGTCCAGGCCGTCGAAGCGATGGTAGATATGATTGATCGTATCTTTCATGTGGGGCGACATTTTGACGAAATTCATATCGGTCAACGCCGGATAGGCGACGAGCAGCGGACTGATGAATACCCTGGTCCGTTGATCAAAATTGACCGAGTCCTTTCCCGTGGCCAGAATGATGTGCCGCGCGCGGTAACGGGACCTTCCCTCGCCATTGGGATGCGACGCCGTAACGCATCCACGCTCGATATTCGTGACGGCCGTTTGCGTCTTGACCAAGCCGCCGTTGGACAAGAATGAATTAAGCAGATCTCGAGCGATCAGTTCTGTGTTCATAGCGCGATCACGCGATTTGAGCGTAAAGGCGACATTGTCGAGATTCACCCCAAGGGTCGTGTTATGGATCACAAACCTCGTCGGCTTCGCGCCCGGCCCCATTTGGCGGCTCAGGCTTCTTGACACGTCGAGGCTTTCAAACCAGTCCATCCGGCGCTTGGCCCGGCGCAGCGCCACGGCCCACGGCAGCTTCCAGGCCCAGCTCACCCCCCTGCAACTGGTATAGACGTAAAAATTCGTCCGGTTGGAAAACCAACCGTCATGATCCGTCGTCGAAAGGTGCTTATCGACCTTCAGATTCATTTTCGGGAAACCGCTATAGTAATCAACAAGGTCGTCGAGATTCCCCACCATGGTTCTAAAATAGGACGTCAGCGGCAACGCGGTATAGAGCGCGCCCGTGTGAAACCATCCCTGTTGCTCGGCCGACGCCCCGCCGCACAACACGGAATTTTTCTCAAGCAAAATCACCGAGGCGCCTGACCGCTGCAGAAGCTCCGCGACCGCCAGCCCGCCAATGCCGCCGCCGATAACGGCGAAATCCCATGTTTGTCCGTGGCTACTCATTGCCTCACGTCAAATGTTTCACAAGCATCTCTCCCACATAGCGGGACTCATCATCGCTCATTCCCGATGTTAAGGGCGGGCACAGGTGATTCGGGCACCATCGATCCGCGTTCGGCAGATCGGCGCCGGCGTCAACACCTTGAAACACCGGTTGCCGGTGGCAGGGGATTTCATAGACGCCCCCGCCGGCAATCACGCCGTCGGCCGCCAGTTCCTTCTTCACGGCATCCAACGATCGTCCCTCGGGCAGCAGCACAATCAACTTATAGTGGCTGGCTGCGTCCATGTGGCGGGCTGTCACATAACGGATTCCCGCCTTGTCCAGTGATGCCGTGATCATGTCGTAGCCGGCCTGCCGCTTTTTCAGCATCTCTGGCAACCGCTTCAACTGGATGGAACCCAGCAGGGCATTGATCTCAGTCATTCGGCTGCTGTTGCCGAAATCGTGATGCAGCCCGCCAAACTTCATCCCCCGCTTCCCCTGGTTACGGAACGAACGGGCCGATTCGGCCTCCTCGGCGGAATTGGTTGTGATCATTCCGCCCTCGCAGGTCGTCATGACTTTGGTCGGAAAAAATGAAAAAGCCGCACCGTCAGCCAGGTTGCCCGACTTCACGCCCCGGAGTTGGCTGCCGTGAGCGTGCGCTGCGTCTTCAAGCATGAACAGCCCGCGCTCGCGGCAATAGGCCACGGCCGCAGGGAATTCCGGCGAGATAATGCCGCCGATATGGACCCACAGCACGCCGGCCGGCCGATGGCGTTCAATCCCTTGCTTAACCATAGCCAGTGACGGTGCGAAGGACGCCGGATCCATGTCCAGATAGCGGACTATGCCGCCGGCCCGGATGACCGCCGCCACGGTGGCGAAATTCGTATTGGTCGGCGCCAATACCGTTTTGCCCTCAACCCATTTCAATCGCAGCAGAATCTCCAGTGCCGTCGATCCGCTGTTGACCGACACGGCGTGCTTGGAGCCAATGTAGGCCGCGAAGGCCGCTTCGAACCGGTCCGTGTAATCGCCAAGAATCAGGTTGCCGGAGCGCAGGATCTTCGTGGACTCCTGTGTAAACTCCGCAATCTCCCCCTCCGTCAGGTCGAAATAAAACGGCTTGATCGGCTTCGTCATTCCCACGGCTTGGTCCCCGTATATTCCCGCCGGGCCGTCGCCGCCCGCATGCCGAATTTTCTGGCCTCATAGATCTTGGCGTCTACTAAAAACCGGTACCAGCAGCCCTGCAGAAAGTGGAAGATCAAACCTTCCTTGCCGTCCAGAAAACCCAATCGGGCCACGTATCGGTATAAAAAATAGAGAAAAGCTCGGAGCAACAACGGTGCCCGCGCATAGATGCGAGTCTTCAGCCACCGGGTCTGCTGTTCCTGCGTGCCGAACAGCTTTGGTGTCACGGTTCCCTGAGGCAGCTTCGCCTCGCCCATGGCCGCCATGGTGTCGAGCATCTCGCCGAGTGCCCAGTTATTGTGCTTGTCCACCCAGAAGGTCAGCCCCTTCCGGTTGTAATCGATGAAATCGTTCGCCATCCGAACCGCCCGCCCGTCGGTCAGCACAATGTGCTCTTCCGTGATCTCTTCATACCGGCCTCTGCCTTTTCGAAAAAGCCGAAGAAACCACATCGGATAATAGGCCCCGTGCTTCATCCATCGGCCCATGAAGTAGACACGGCGGCGCAGATAGAGTCCGGTCACGTCATCGGGCAATGTCAGTAATGTCCTGACCAATTCATCGGCCAGTTCCGGTGTAATCATCTCATCGGCATCGAGTCGCAGAATCCAGTCACCCGCGATCGGCACGTTGTCTAGCGCCCAATTGAATTGCTTGGCTTGATTTTCGAACGCGTGCTGATAGACTTTGTCCGTGTATTTTCGACAGATCTCCAGCGTACGGTCAGTGCTAAAAGAGTCGACGATGATGATCTCTCCGATCCAATCTTTCACGCTCTCCAGCGTGTGCTCGATATTTACTTCTTCGTTATACGTGAGAACAACGAGCGAGATCGGGATTTTTGACACGTCTTTCACCTACTCTTCCTTGCGAAAATGATCAAATGGGCCCCGAACGTTGGGAAGAAATCGCCCAACCATTCAAAAAATCTTCCGCTTGAGTGCTTACGGCGTGAATAGAGAACATGACTGGAAAGGATCTTCTCCACCGAGAAGCCATGGGACTGAACAAGCGAAATCAACGTTTGCTTCGTATGAAAGTGATAATGGTAGGGGGCATAAACAAACATCGGGACCCTGCCGAACAACACTAACAACCTGTTCAAGAAAAATGACAGATTGGGAGTCGTCAAAACCAACAGCCCATGAGGCTTGAGAACCCGCCGACATTCGTCGAGAAAAACTCCTTCGTCAAGCATATGTTCAATCACCTCTCCCGCAGTCACCACGTCATATTTTTCCGAATCGACTGGAAAACCTTCATTAAGGTCGCATTGAATTGTACGAATCGTGGGCTGTTCATGTTTACTCACATCAAGCCCGGTACATTCCCAGCCGGTTTCTGATAAATAATCGGCAAAACTGCCTTTTGAGTACCCAACATCAAGCAATCGCCCCGGCATCTGCCGGCCAAGCACTTTGACGACCTTTTCAATCCGAGGAAAATCCGGCACCTCCACCATCTTATGGTGCTCTGTTTGAAGTGCTCTGTTCCGACTGAGTGTTTTTCGATCACCTACAGTCCGTGACGCCATGACAGATTTCTCCCGACTCGCCATTCAATTTTTCCGATGCCGCGCGATGATTCCCATGCACGTTCCAAAAAGTCGATTGTGAATCATTGGAAGCTTTGCGTAGAAATAGTGGCAGCCCACTTCAAATCCAACCTCCCGGAATGCGGCAAGATGCCTCTCGCTTAATAGATACTGATTTGGAGAGTGCGCTCCACGCAGGAAGCGATAAAGGTGTACTGGGTGATACGGATTCGGTTCAATCCCAACGTAACAGCCACCAGGCAAAAGGACACGATTAATCTCAGCCGCAATCAAATTGAGATCAGGGAGTTGGCTTAAAACCAGACTGCCAAACACAACATGAAACGAATCGTCACGGAATGGCAACTGAAAAGTGTCACCTGCGATGAACTTTAAGCGTTCATTCCGGTTATCCCGGAAGGCCGGGAGCATCCGTTCATAAAATAGTTCACAGGCAACGACCTCTGTCGGTTGATATCGACCAGCTATCAGCCTCGTGTAAGTACACTCGCCGGCGCCGATATCCAACACCCGCTTCCCTGTAAAGAGCACTTCGGGATCTGTCCAGCACCGCATATAGGCATCCAGATGTTGAAACGGTTTTGCATTTCTCGGCCATGTTTTTGCGTAATAGCGCCGTTCAGACTTGTAGGAGTACGTTTTTTGATCGATCATTGACGTCGCTCCGTCCGGGCCAGGTGTTCAATGACACTTACCAGGCGCCGCACGTGATCCTCCCAATCAAATTGCGCCTCAGCACGCTTTCTCCCGATTTCACCCAACTGTCTCTGCAACTCTGAATTATTCTTGAGCATTGATATTTTGTCAGCAAGGTCATACGGATCCGTCGGATCGAAATAGATTGCGGCATCACCACAGATTTCACGGCATATTGGAATATCAGAGGCGATAATCGGCAGCCCGCTGGCCATGGCTTCCACCAGCGGATGGCCGAATGATTCTGCCAGTGATGGAAAAACAAATATGTGACTCTGTGCATAGAGGGCGGAAATTTCCCGATACGCCACCGGGCCAGTGAAATCTACACAGGATGACACCAGTAGATGAGCGGCCAGTCTTCGATCCTCATCCCGAGAGCTGATGTCCGCCTCGGGGAATTGTTCCGGATCAGCTGTTGTCACAAGCCGAACATTATCTTCTTGGCCCCTAAGAATCAGCACGGCCTTAAGAAGCGTCGTCAAATTTTTGTAGTCGCTGTATTCAGAGACAAATAACAGTTTGACTATCCGGCCTAGTTGTACTTCACGTTCCTGGTGCGGCCTTACAGCCAGCGCTGGAAACTTGTTCAGCGGCACACCGTAGTTGATGACCGCGGCTTTGTTTTTTGGGATATCCGTACACGCCGCCATATCATCAAGCATGCTTTTCGATGCTGTCACAACCGCATCTGCCGATTTGACAGATCGGATGACCAACCAACGCCGCATATAAAACTGCACCTTGAATCGCCAGCGTTTTTGAGGCAACAGGTGCTTTATGTACAGCGGGGAGAAGTATAAATTATTCCTTACCATGACAATCTGCGGACATGGAGCTGCCAACATTCCGAAATCCGATGAGGACAGCAAAAGATCGTATCCATTTCGTTTGATGATCCATCGCAAAACCACTTGATCCCATACATACCTCGCCCAGGATGCACGATGGCCGACATCCGTCATCTTGATCTCGACACGACCATCCAGCTGAGGCAGAGATTCTGCAACAATTTTCGGCACAAAAAATACATACTTAGCTTCGCCAGACGTACCAGTCAATGCTTGGATAAGGTTACAGATATAGACAAATGCACCGCCGGATTTTGCTGACACTGCATTAACGACTATTGTCATGATGCCAGATCATTCACGTAGCTAGCGTGCGGCGTCCGACGCTGCGCTTGCTGGCCCTATGTCAAACGGTACTGGGGTTATCGCCGCGCGTGTTATT
>JBFMAJ010000080.1:0-8503 GCA_040755775.1 Nitrospirota bacterium | reverse complement strand
AGCCAGAGATCGGCGATCGCCTTCAAGCGTTCCATCGCCTCCGCGTTGCCGGTGCAGATCGGCTCATCGGAGCGATTACCGCTGGTGGCCACGACGGGCGCGCCGAGCTCCGCCATCAGCAGATGGTGCAGCGGCGTGGAGGGCAGCATGATCCCCAGATAGGGGTTGCCGGGCGCGACGGAGGGGGCAACGACACGATCTGCGGATTTCTTCAGCAGCACGATCGGCGCCTGGGGCGAGCGAAGCAACCGCTCTTCTCGCGCGGAGACGTGACACGCGGCCTTCACCGCGTCCAGGGACGGGAACATCAGCGCGAAGGGCTTCTCCTCCCGCCGCTTCCGCTCCCGGAGCCGCAGCACCGCCGCGTCATTGGCGCCGTCGACGATCAACTGAAAGCCGCCCAGCCCCTTGACCGCGACGATCCGTCCGCCCCGGATGGCCTCCGCCGCCCCGCGCAGCGCCTCGCCGTCCTCCGCCAGCCTTCGGCCCGTGTCATCGTTCAGCTCCAGGCGCGGGCCGCAAGCCGGGCAGGCGTTCGGCTGGGCATGAAACCGCCGGTCGTTGGGATCGTCATATTCACGCCGGCAGGCCGGGCACATGACAAACCGGCGCATGGTCGTGTTGGCCCGGTCGTAGGGGAGCGCTTCGATGATGGAATAGCGCGGGCCGCAGTTGGTGCAATTGGTGAAGGGGTAGCGATAGCGCCGGTTCGCCGGATCGAAGAGCTCCTGGCAACAATCCTCGCAGGTGGCCATGTCGGGCAGCGGAATGGTAGCCGGCTCGCCGGCCAGCCGGCTCGCCCGGATTTCAAACCGGGCGAATCCAGCGGGATCGAGCACGGCCGAGTTCACGCTGTGAATCGCCGCTCTCGGCGGCGGCTCCCGCTCAATGGTCAACAGAAAGCGTCTCAGCCGGGACGGCTCGCCCTCCACCTGAATGGTCACCCCCTCCGGGCCGTTGGCCACCCAGCCGGGCAACCCCAGCGACGTCGCCAACCGGTAGACAAAGGGCCGGAATCCGACGCCCTGCACGGCACCTCGAACATCGATCTGAAGGCGAGTCATCATGGCCCGCGCCCATCCGCTTCCGACCATTCCAGCCTCACGACCCAGAGTTCGTTACCGTCAACCGTCTCCACGTCCAGCCTCGCGCCCTCGGCCGGCGTGCCGGCGCTGGCCTGTTCGAAGCCGAGCCGCAGCGAGTCGGGCGTCACGCCGGTCAACTCGCCCAGCCGCAGCGTGATCGCCGTCACGCGCCGTGGACCGCCGGGCGGCAGACGCCGCTGCACGACCCGGACCAGTTGCCGCGCCAGCGCGAACTCATGCATGGCTCGGTTCCTTTTCCGTGACGTCGACGCCCAGCGCGCGCAATTCTTCGACTATGGCAGCCACCGCTCCCGGCAGCGCAGCGGCCACCGGCGGGCTGAGCTCGTCGCCGATCTGGTTCACGGCAAGCGGCTGCACGCCCACGATCCGCGCTGCCGGAGGCCGGCCGATTGCCGCCATCAGCGACAACAGCTCCACAAGGCCGATGCCGTGCGTCGAGACGGCCGGCCGCCGCGCCGGCAGGCGGTCCGAAGCCAGACGGTAGACGGCGCCGGGCGGCCCGCCGCCCATCACCGCGTCCACGGCGATCAGGTGCGTTGCATGGCCCATCTCATCCAGCAGCCGCGACGTTGCCGCGCCGCCCTCCGCCACCCGCACGGCCGGCGGCAGCGCGTAGCGGCGGACCAGCTCCCGCACCGCCCGCACCCCGACGCCGTCGTCCCCCATCAGGAGATTGCCGACGCCGAGCACGACAATAGATGGCGGCTGATCCATTTCAGACGCCGATCAACGGCAGCGGCTTGCCCTTGCGCGCTCGACTGCGGCGCGGGTGGCCGACGGTCAGGACGGGGCAGGGCGCCAGCCGCACCACCCGCTCCGCCACGCTGCCCAGCACTAGATGCTCCAGCCCCGTGCGGCCGTGCGTGCCCATCACGATCAGATCGACGCGCCGCCGCTTGGCTTCGGCCACCACCTGCAGCGCCGGGCTGCCCTTCAGAATGACGGATGTGACCGCCACCCCCCGCTTGCCGATCCGATCGCGAAGATTCTTCATCAACCGGTCGGCGATCGTGATCAGGGCCTGATAATGATTGATCACCTGCACCGTGTCGGTGACGTCATAGGTGAACGGCTCGACGGCGTGCACCAGCCGCACCGACGCGCGAAAGCGGCGGGCGAGCATCGCCGCGTAGTCGGCGGCGCGTTGCGAAAACTCGGTGAAATCGACCGGCACCAGAATCCGCTTGATTCCCTGCATGAGTTCATCCCCCGTTGATGTGCACCGCTGCGGCCTCAGTCGCCGTCATCCAAATCGAGCCGGAGAAAATGAGTCGAGCAGGAGATGCACGGATCGTAATTGCGAACCGCCTGCTCGCACTGCCAGGTCAACGCCGGCTTGGCCAGCCCGACGCGCTGCTGCACGAAGTGACGCAGATCCTCCTCGATCCGCTTTTGATTTTGCGACGTGGGCGGCACGATCTTGGCGTCCAGAATGGCGCCGCGCTCGTCAACCCGGTAGCGGTGATAGAGCGTGCCGCGCGGCGCCTCGGTGCAGGCGTGCCCCACGGCCGCCTTCGGCTCGATCTGGACCGCCGGCCGTTCCGGCCTCTCATAGCCGTCAATCATCCGCAGCGCCTCGTCGCAGGCGTAGACGATCTCCACGCCGCGCACGATGATGCTGCGGAACGGATTGCGGCAGGCGGCGCCGAGCCCGGCGGCGCGGGCCGCCTCCCGCGCGAGCGGCGAGAGCCGGTCGAAGTTCAGGTTGTATCGGGCCATCGGCCCCATCAGATAGGCGCCACGCCCACGGATCGTCGAGTGGAGCGCGTTAGAATGCGGGACTTGTTCTTCGACAAAATGTTCGTCGTAGGCCGTCGCGTCGATATCCAGCCCCCGGTTGGAGACCAACCGGCCTTCGTTGAACGGATACTCCTCCGGATGGCGCAGGGCGACAAATTCATAGTCCTGCTCGAAGTCGGGAAAAGTGAACGACGCCGCCCACCGGACCGTTTCCAACGCCGCCTCTTGCGCCCAGCGCAGCCGTTCGGCCAGCGGCCGCAATTCGCTTGTTGTCGGTACCCGGTAAAAACCGCCCACCCGCACATTGATGGGATGGATCGACCGGCCGCCCAGCAATTCGATCACGTCGTTGCCGACCTTTTTGAGCTGCAAGCCGCGCTGGACGATCGCCGGCTGCTCCTTGGCCATTTCGACCGCGCTCTCATAGCCCAAAAAATCTGGCGCGTGCAGCAGATAGACGTGCAGCGCGTGGCTTTCAATCCACTCGCCGCAGTAGAGGAGCCGGCGCAAGGCCCGCAGCGGCCCCTCAACCCGGACGCCCAGCGCCTGTTCCATGGCGTGCACCGCGCTCATCTGATAGGCGACCGGGCAGATGCCGCAGATCCGGGAGGTGATATCGGGCGCCTCGGTGAAGCGGCGTCCCCGCAGCAAGGCCTCGAAAAAGCGCGGCGGCTCGAAGATCTTCAACCGCACCTCTTCCACGCGCCGGTCCCTGATCCTCACGTAGAGCGCGCCCTCTCCTTCGACGCGCGCGAGGTAGTCGACGTTGATAATCTTGTCAGCCATGCCGCTCCTGTTTTTCGCTCTCGACCCGAAATGCTTCCGCCGCGGCGTTGAAGTTACGAAACACCCGCATCAGCTCGTCGCTGTCCGCGCCCAGCCGTTGCCACCAGCCGCTCAGCGACGGTGTGTTCGGCGTCTCCTTTGGGCCGAAGCAGCCGTAGCAGCCCCGATGGTAGCTCGGGCAGAGCGCGCCGCAGCCGTCGTGCGTGACCGGCCCCAAGCAGGGCGTGCCGTGGGCCACCATGACGCAGACGTTGCCGCGCCGCTTGCACTCCATGCAGACGCTGGAGGGCGGCGCATTCGGCCTCCGCCCGTGCAGAAAGGCGCTGATCACCTCGATGAGTTGCCGCTTGTTGATCGGACAGCCCTGCAGCTCGAAATCGACCTTCACGTGATCCGCGATCGCCGTCGACTTGTCGAGCGTGCTGATGTAGGCGGGCTGCGCGTAGACGACGGCCATGAACTCCTTCACGTCCGCGAAATTGCGAAGCGCCTGAATGCCGCCGGCCGTGGCGCAGGCGCCGATCGTGACCAGACGCTTGGAGACCTCGCGCACTCCGCGGATCCGCTCGGCGTCCTCCGGCGTGCTGATGGAGCCTTCCACCAGCGACAGATCGTACGGCCCTTTGACGACGGCTCGGGACGCTTCCAGAAAATAGGCGATCTCGATCCGGCCGGCGATGGCCAACAGCTCGTCCTCGCAATCGAGCAAGGTGAGCTGGCAGCCGTCGCAGGAGGCGAATTTCCAGACCGCCAATTTGGGCTTGGATCGCACGCTCACGCTGACCCTTCCTGGGATCTGGCTGGAAGAACACTCCATGCGCCCAGCAGCGCCGCCCCCAGGCCGAACAGGATGGCGGCCAGCGTGACAAATCCGCCGACGAACGGGATCAGCGTCACCACCGAATAGACCACTAATCCCATGACCAGCGCCCAGCCCGGCCTGACCGGCCGGCCCCTTCGCACGGACCATGCCGATCCGGCCCAGAGAATGGCGAAGATCCGCGCCACATAGATGGCGATAAGATAGAGCGCGGTGATCATCAGCGCAAGCGGAATGCCGAGGACGGTGGCCGCCAGCACGCCGGCCGCGGCCGGGACCGTCACGAGCGCGATGAATCCGACGCCCAATGACGCCCACGGCCTGGCACGCAACGTCAGCACCACCGACTGCGTGGACCCCGGGGCAAGAGCGATGCACAGCATGCCCAGAATCAGCGTTGAGACGAAGTTGACCAGCTTCACGAACAAGATCAGACCGGCAAACCCCCAAAGCATCGCGCCCGGCGCTGGCATCTCCGGCATGGTTTTCCGTCGAAGGACCCCGCCCACCCGCGCGCTGGAATCGATCGAGGCTTCGTTCCGGCTCCAATAGGTGACATCGCCGGCCACCGCCGCCCTCGACGTCAACCGCAGCTCGCCGGCCGCCGCCGTCAGGTTGCCGCTGATGGCATTGGAGAGCGTCGCGTTTCCCGCCGCAATCTTCGCGTCCTTCCCGACCGGCGCCGCCAGGCCGACGGCGCCTCCGGCCGCCACCAAGCCGCCGCGAATCCTGGCCGAATCGGTCAGCTCGACGTTGCCGCCGGCCACCGTCAGGTTCCGGCCGATGTCGCCGCCGATGGTAATCTGTCCGCCGGCGACTCGAACATCCTGCTCGACGTTGCCCGAGATGCTGACCGCTCCACCCGCCGCGAGAAGATCTCCGTTAATCTGCCCGTTGATGATCACCTGCCCGCCGGCGGCGTACACATCTCCGTTGACCGTCCCGAAAATCTCGATTACCCGGCCCGCCGCGAAGTAGTCCCGGTTCACCACCTCTCCGGCTGGGAGGCTCACCCGAGCCCGCTTCCCGAACTCCATCGGATCCTCATCTTCTGCTGCGGCAACGCCGTTGATCAGCACAACCAGCGCAGCCAGAGCTCTCACGAATCCGTTCATAAAGAGCCTCCTTTCAGCTCTCCGTCCGATTCATGTTTCCGGGCGCAGCGGGCGGCTACAGCTCCCGGATGTCGAACCAGGGGCGAAGGCGGTCGTAGCGCAGCACCGGCCCGTCCTTGCAAATGAACATCGGCCCGTACTGGCAGTGGCCGCAGAAGCCGACCGCGCATTTCATGTTGCGCTCCAGCGACAGATAGATCCGCTCCTCCGCCACGCCCTGCGCCAGCAGCCCCCGCGCCGCGTAGCGCATCATCACCTCCGGTCCGCACATCATCACCAGGCTTCGGTCGGGATCGATCCGGACCTGCTCGAAGAGATTCGTCACCACGCCGACGCGGTATTTCCAACGCCGGTCGGGATGATCGACCGTCAGATAGACTTCCGTGTTCGGCGTCCGTTGCCAGGCGCGAAACCGCTCGCGATAGAGCAGATCCTTCGGCGTTTTGACGCCGTGAAAAATCTTCACGGCGCCGTAGGCGTCGCGCCGCGTCATGATGTAATTGATCGCCGAGACGACCGGCGCGCAGCCCAGGCCGCCGGTCACGATCACCACGTCCTTTCCGCGCGCCTCATCCATCGGCCACCAGCTCCCGAACGGGCCGCGCAGGCCGACCGCGGCACCCTTCGGCAGCCTGCAGAGGCCGTCGGTCACGGCCCCGACCGCGCGGATCGTATGGTCGAGCAGTTCATCGTCGGCCGGATCGGACACAATCGAGATCGGCACTTCGCCCAGCCCGAAGCCGTAGACCATGTTGAATTGGCCCGGCTGGAATCGATAGGCGCGGTGCAGCGATTCATCCCGAAAGCGGAGGCGCAGCGTCCAGATATGCCGAGTTTCCCGGCGCTTCTCCACGACCTCGGTCACCGCCGGCGCGATCGTCCTATCCACCGCTTTTCTCGCTGTCTCGAATGGCCCTGACCTCTTCCGTAATATCGATCGCAACCGGGCACCAGGTGATGCATCGGCCGCAGCCGACGCAGCCGGAGTAGCTGAACTGATCCCACCAGGTCGCCAGCTTGTGCGTCATCCACTGCCGGTAGCGTGCCTTGGTCGAGGAGCGCACGCTGCCGGGGCCGTGAATATAAGAGAAATCCATCGTGAAGCAGGAATCCCATTTCTGCCAGCGCTCGGCGTGCTCGCCCGTCAGATCGGTGACCTCGTCGACCGTCGTGCAGAAACAGGTGGGGCAGACCATCGTGCAGTTGCCGCAGGTCAGACAGCGGGCCGCCACATTGTCCCAGCGGGGATGGTCGTAATTGCGGTAGAGCAGCTCCTTGATCCCGGCGGCCTCCATCGTTCGTCCCATATGCCGTGCGGTCTCCTCCACAATCCGCGCCGCCGCGGCCCGGTCCTCCTCGGCGGCCGCCCGTCCGGGTGATTCGCGCAGCAGCCGCTCGCCTCGCTCGCTGCCGACCTCGACGATGAACTCATGGCGGCCGCCGTCCACCACTTCGGTCAGGGCCAGGTCGAAACCTCGCGCCGCTTTGGGGCCGGTGCCCATGGAGACGCAAAAACAGGTGCCGCCGGCCTGGCCGCAATTGACCGCGATGACGAAGGCGCCTTCACGCCTCGCCTGGTAGGAGGGATCGACCACGCGGCCCTCAAGAAAGACCCGGTCTTGGACCGCAATGGCCTGCAGGTCGCAGGCGCGGGCGGCGATGAAGGCGTAGCGCACCGCCGACTCCGGTTCCGGAATGAATTCAAGCGCGCCGTCTCTCCGTTGAGCTTGCCAGAGCCGCCGCACCGGCGGATGCAAATATTTTTTCCAGGAATGAGGTCCGACGGCATAACCGAACAGCGCCCGGTCCGGCCGCCGCTTCAGGCGGTAGGTGCCGCCCTCCTGCTCCTCCGTCCACCCTTCGGGCAGATCCGCCGTGGTCCGGATCTCGTCGAAGAGAATCGCGCCGTCGCGGAGGGTCGGGCCGATCAGTTGGTAGCCCTGGCGGCGCAACGCTTCAAGCAGCCGATCAAGCGCGCTCCGATCGATGACCCTCATGGCGTTATCCCTGCGCTCGCCCGCTGTTAATGTGGACCGAGATTTTCGGCGTGATCTCAAGCGTCTTGTGCACGGTGCAGCCCTCCAGCACGTGTTGGAGCCGTTCCCGCACCGCCGGCTCCAGCTCCACCGGCAGGCTGACGTTGGCCGTGATCGACCCGACGCGGTGGGGCTGCTCCGCGTAGTCCCAGCCCATCGCCACCCGCAAGCCGTCCGTCGGCAACCGATGGCGCTGGCAGAAGCGCACGGCGAAATAGCCGATGCAGGCGCCCAGTGAGGCGACCAGCAACTCGATCGGCGTCATGCCCCGGTCGTCCCCGCCCTCCTCCGCCGGCTGATCGACCAAGAGCCGATGGCCGCGGGCCTCGACCGCAAGCTGCACGCCCTTGATCCAGGCGATCGTCATCGTTTCCATCAGCGGACCACCAGCACGGAGCGCGAACTGTATTTGACCACTTTGTGGGAGACGCCGCCCAGCAACAATCTCGTCGGTCCGGTCAGGCCGCGCGAACCGATCACCACCAGATCCGGCCGTTCCCGGCGGACCGCTTCGATGATTCGGGCCGCCGCGTGGCCGCGCGCCAACCGCGGGACGGTGGGAAAGCCGGCGCGGCGAAGCGGCCGGCAATATCTCTCCTCCACCATCTGCAACGGCAAACTCTCCGGGCGCGGATGCAACGGATAGTCCCACGCATAGAGCGCGGCGCCGCGCAGGCGCCCCGGCGCAAAATGGGCGGGAAGAAAGCGCATCGCCGCCTCCGCCGCCCGAGAGCCGTCCACGGCCAGAAGAAACCGCTTGACCGCCGCGCCGCCGTGCTTGACCACGAACACCGAGCAGGGCGCGTGCGTGGCGACTTGTTGCGAAACGCTCCCCAGCAGGAAGGCCCGGATGTTGCTGAGCCCGCGCGAGCCGAGGAGGATGAGCTCCGTCTTGTCCCG
>JBFMAJ010000079.1:0-8682 GCA_040755775.1 Nitrospirota bacterium | reverse complement strand
CTTACCCCTCACCCCTTGCCCCTTACCCTTTTCAATTGATACCGCGCCACGGCCCGCTGGTGGTCGGCCAGCGTGGAGGAGAAGACGTGGCTGCCGTCGTTTTTCGAGACAAAATAGAGATAATCCACCGGCGACGGGTGGAGCGCGGCCGTCAGCGAGGCCGCCCCCGGATTGGCGATCGGGCCGGGCGGCAGGCCATAGATAACATAGGTGTTATAGGGCGTTTTTTTACTCAAATCGGCCTTGCGCAAATTGCCGTCGAAGCCGGCCAGGCCGTAGATGACCGTCGGATCGCTTTGCAGCGGCATCCGGCGCCGCAGCCGGTTGTAAAAGACGGCGGCGACCAGCGGCCGCTCCTCGTCCAGGGAGGTCTCCTTTTCGATGATCGACGCCAGCGTCACCACCTGGTGCGGCGTCAGCGTCGGCCGGCCGTTTCCGGTCCAATCCCATTCCCGGGTGGCGTTGCGGAATTCCTGAACCATCCGGCGCGCCAATTCTTCGGGCGTCGTCCGCCGGGTGATGTAATAGGTGGACGGGAACAGATAGCCTTCCGCCGACGGGGCCGTCAGGCCGAGTTCCTTGATCAGGGCGGGATCATGGGCGGCGGCCAGAAAACCCTCCGCCGGCATCAGCTCCTGGGCCTCCAGATGGGCGGCGATTTCCCGGGCCGTGAAGCCTTCGGGGATGGTGACGGCGATCTGAATGACTGAGCCCGACGTCAATCGACCCAGCACCTCCAGCGGCCGCATCCCGGTGTTGAACGCATAGTCGCCGGCTTGGATGGCGCGATCGGCGTTCAGCAGTTGACCCAGCAGCGTGAAGTAGCGCGGATGGGAGACGACGCCGGCGCCGGCCAGTTGGCGCGCCACGGCGGCCAGCGCGGCGCCGTCGGGCACCTCGACGACCACGTCGCGGGGTTCTCCGTCGGGAGCGAACAGCAAGAAGCGGCCCGCCTCGACGCCAAGCCCTGCCGCCAGCAGGGCCGCCCCGATCGTGATCAGCCGGCGGCTCATGTCGGCCTGCGGGCGTCCAGATAGCTTTGCAGGATCAGCACGGCGGCCAGCCGGTCCCGGCTCAGCTTGCGCTTGGCCCGGGACACTCCCCCTTCGATCAGCAGCCGCTCCGCCATTCTGGTCGTCAGCCGTTCATCCCACGGCGTGACGGGCAACTGAAAATGGTGCGCCAACCGCTCGATCAAGGCCAGGGCCCGCTCCCCGCTCAAGCCCAGCGTGCCGTCCTGCCGGTAGGGCACGCCGACGACGATTTCATGAACCTGATAATCCGTGACGAGACGGGAGAGATGGGCCAGCATATCGGTCATTCCGCGGCGAGGCAGCGTCGGCAGCCCCTGGGCCGTCCAACCCAATTCATCGCTGACCGCCAACCCGATCCGTTTTTCACCGGGGTCAAGCGCTAGGATGCGGGCCATCTACGAAAGGGGCAATTGCTTCGCCTTGGCGTCGAGCCATGCGCGACCTCGCTGCAAGGCCTCATCCAACCGATCGGCCAACTTACCTCCAGCTTGTGCCATATCTGGACGGCCGCCACCTCGTCCCCCCACGATTGGAGCAACCTCAGCCAAAAGATGATTAGCATTCATCTGCCCTGATAGTTCCTTGGCTACTACCGCCAACAGGAACACTTTCTCCTCATATGTGGAACCCAGCAGACAAACACCGCGACCCAAACGATCCTTTACAGAATCATAAAAAATCCTGAGTCCTTCTGAATCGAGTCCATCCATTCTGTGGACTAAAATCTTGATTCCGTTGACAACCTTGGCCGTGTTCATGATGGCAGGTATCTGGCTCGTAATCGCTTTGCCCTTTATCTGCTCCAATTGTTGCTCCTGCTCGCGCACCTGGGCCAGCAATTTCCTGGCCCGCTCCACCACCTCGGCCGGCTGCACCTTCAGCAGCGCGGCCAGCGCCTGCAGATCCTCCTCCTGCCGCCGGATCGATTCATACGCCGTCTCGCCGGTGATCGCCTCGATCCGCCGCACGCCGGCGGCGATGCTGCCCTCCTGCACGATCCGGAAGAGGCCCACCTCGCCGGTGTCATGGCAGTGGGTGCCGCCGCAGAGCTCCTTGCTGAAATCGGCGATCTGCACCACCCGCACCCGGTCGCCGTACTTGTCGTCGAAAAAGGCGAGCGCGCCGGCCTTGACGGCGTCATGAAAGCCCATCTCCTGCGTCTGAACGCGATAATCGCTCCGGATCCGCTCGTTGACGATCTGCTCGAGCTGCTTCAACTCGCCGGCCGAGAGCGCCTTGGCCTGCGTGAAGTCGAAGCGCAGCCGGTCGGCCGCCACCAGCGAGCCGGCCTGCTTGACCCGCTCGCCGAACAGCTCGCGCAAGGTCGCATGCAGCAGGTGCGTGGCGGTATGGTTGCGCGCCGCGCCCAACCGGGCCCGGCGATTGACCACCGCGCGCAGCGTCTCGCCTTCGGCCAAGGTTCCCCGGGCGATGAGGGCGCGATGGATGAAGAGTCCCGGAATCGGTTTGCTCACCGCCTGCACTTCGGCCAGCGCGCCGGGATGCTCCAGCAGCCCTTGATCGCCCACCTGGCCGCCCGATTCTCCATAGAAGGGCGTTTGATCGAGCACCAACTCCACCGTTTCGCCCGCCGAGGCCGAGCGGACGGGTTGGCCCTCCCGCAGGATCAGCAGCAGCCGGACTTCATCCTCCAGCCGGTCGTAGCCGGTGAACCGGGTCTGATCGACGCGGCGCGCCAAGTCCTGGTAGACCGGCGCGACCGCCTTGACCGTCCAGGCGCGGCGCGCCCGCTCCCGCTGCTCGTCCATCGCCGCGTCATATCCCGCCACGTCGACGGTCAACCCGCGCTCGCGCGCGATATCCACGGCGATGTCGAGCGGAAAGCCGTAGGTATCGTAGAGCCGGAAGGCCTCCGCGCCGGGGATCTGGCGGCCGCCTCCGGCCTGCACCCGTTGCATCACCTCGCGCCAGCGCTCAATGCCGTCGTCCAAGACCTGAAGAAACCGCTCCTCCTCCGCCTTCGCCACCTCGTCCACCAGCCGGCGGCTCTGCTCCAGCTCCGGATAGGCGGGACGCATCGTCTCCACCACGACGCCGGACAGCTCGTGCAGGAACGGCCCTGAAAATCCCAGCTCGCGCCCGTAGCGCATGGCCCGGCGCATGATCCGCCGCAGCACGTAGCCGCGCCCCTCGTTCGAGGGCAGCACGCCGTCGCTGATCAGGAACGTGAGCGCCCGCACGTGGTCGGCGATCACCCGGGCGCCCTTCACGTCGACCATGCCGGCGGGGGCGCGTCCGGTCCGCTCGGCCAGCGCCCGGAAGTAAGGGGCGAACAGATCGGTGTGATAATTGTCCCGCGCGCCCTGCGCGACGGCCGTCATGCGTTCCAGCCCCATGCCGGTGTCGATGCTCGGCTTCGGCAGCGGCGTCAACGCGCCGGACGGCTCGCGGTTGTATTGCATGAACACGAGATTCCAAATTTCCAGGTAGCGATCGCAATCGCAATGGATGCCGCGGCAGGCGGCGCGATGCTCCGCGGGCACGGCCGCTTCCCCCTGGTCATAATGAATCTCGGAGCAGGGGCCGCAGGGGCCCGTCTCGCCCATCTGCCAGAAATTATCCGCCTCATCCTTGCGGATGATCCGGTCGCCGGCCACGCCGATTTTTTTCCAGAGCGCGGCGGCGTCATCGTCCTCGCGGAACACCGTGATCCACAGCCGGTCCACGGGCAGCCGCCACCGTGCCGTCAGCAGCTCCCAGCCGTAGCCGATCGCCTCCGCCTTGAAATAATCGCCGAAGGAAAAATTGCCCAGCATTTCAAAAAAAGTGTGATGGCGGCCGGTCCAGCCCACCTGGTCGAGATCATTGTGCTTGCCGCCCGCGCGCAGACATTTTTGCGCCGAGACGGCCCGGCGGTAGGCGCGATGATCCTCGCCCAGAAAGACGCCCTTGAACTGGACCATCCCGGCGTTGGTGAAGAGCAGCGTGGGGTCGGCCTGCGGCACCAGCGACGCGCTGGGCACGACCGTATGGCCGTGGCCGGCGAAAAAGTCAAGGAATCCCTGACGAAGTTGCGCGGAACCGATGGTGTCGCCCTGCCTAGTCATGTGGGCCTATCTTATCATCTTCTTTGGCGCTTGGGCAGCGGTTGAACACCACCCGCCGAATGGCCTCTTGGGGGAAGCCGCGGCGCTGCAGTTGCATCGTCAGCCAGCGGGCTTGACGCGCGCCGGAGCCGGCGGCCCGTCGGAAGGCCGGACGGCGGCTCAGCGCGGCGGCCGCCTGCTCCACCAGCGCCGGCGCCTCGTCGGGGGGAAACAGGTCGGCCAGAATGCGCTCGGCCAGCGTCCGGCCGATGCCCCGGCGGCGTAATTCGGCGCGGATGCGCAACGGGCCCCAGCGCTTCCGGTCGCGCCAGGATTTTGCCCACAGCGCGCCCGTCGCCTCGTCGTCCAGCAGGCCCCGGCGTTTTAGCTCGGACAGGGCGGCCGCCGCATCCGCGGCGCCGCAGCCCCGGCGCCGCAAGCGGTCGGAGAGCTCCCATTCCGTGTAGGCGCGGCGGGCCAGCAACCGAAGGACGATCCGGCGGGCGTGGAGTCGGGAGACCGGTTCGCGGGCGGCCGGCGAAGGGCGGGGCGGTTTACTTGCCGAACCGCTCAAGCTTGAACTTGTCGGTGCCCTCTCTGCGCTCGCCGGAGACGCCGCCCGTGGCGGGCTCCCAGGCGACGTCGGAGGTCGATTGGATGCCCTTGACCCGGAGCGCAAAATCTTCGGGGTTGGAGCACCACCGGAGGGCTTCCTCGTAGGTGACCAGTTTCTTTTGATAGAGCTGATAGAGCGACTGGTCGAAGGTCTGCATGCCGTATTGGGAGGAGCCGGCCGCGATCACCTCGGGGATTTTCCGGGTCTTGTCCGGGTCGATGATGCACTCGCGGACCGTCTGGGTCGCCACCATCGCCTCGACCGCGGGCACCCGGCCGTTGCCGTCGGCGCGCGGCACCAGCCGCATCGAAACGATCCCCTTGATCACCGACGCGAACTGCAACCGCACCTGTTTCTGCTGGTAGGGGGGGAAGACCGAGATGATCCGGTTGACCGTTTCGGCCGCGTCGACCGTGTGCAGGGTGGAGAGCACCAGGTGGCCGGTTTCGGCCGCGACCAGCGCCGTGGAAATGGTCTCGAAATCGCGCATCTCGCCCACCAGGATCACGTCGGGATCCTGCCGCAGGGCGCTGCGCAGGGCGACGCTGAACGATTCGGTGTCGCTGCCGATCTCCCGCTGGCTGATGATGCATTTGCGGTCGCGGTGCAGAAACTCGATCGGATCCTCGACGGTGATGATGTTGTCGCTGCGGCTGCGGTTGATGTAATCGATCATCGCCGCCAGCGTGGTCGATTTGCCGCTGCCGGTCGTGCCCGTGACCAGGATCAGCCCGCGCTGCTCCTGCGCCAGCTTTTCCACCACCGGCGGCAGGTTTAAGTCGACGATTGTCAGAATCTTGGTGGGGATCACCCGGCAGACCATGCCGATCGATCCGCGCTGCTGGTAGACGTTCACGCGGAACCGGCCCAAACCCGGCGCGCTGTAGGCCAGGTCGACCTCGTTGTGATCCTTGAACCGCTGCTTCTGGCCCGTGTTCATCACCGAGAAGGCGAGCGCCACCACGTCTTCCTGGGTGATCTTGGGATACTGCTCCATGGGCACGAGCTTCCCGTCCACGCGCACGATCGGCGGGTTGCCGACTTTGAAGTGCAGATCGGAGGCCCGCCGTTCGGAGGCCGATTTCAGGAGATCATTAATATCCATGGGTCAGCATCCTTTATTATAGCCGGGATCGCCAAAACGCGCTTGAGTTAGGCCCGTCCTTTCGCCTCCGGAGCCTTCGGTTTGGTCTTTGCCAGGCCGGCCGCTTCCCGGATCTGCAGCTCTACCTCCTTGGCCACCGGCTGGTGCTCGCGAAGAAAGAGCCGGGCGTTCTCCCGGCCCTGGCCGATCCGTTCGCCCTTGTAGGTATACCAGGCGCCGCTTTTCTCAATCAGCCCTTTCTCCACCCCCAGGTCCACCAGCTCGCCCGTGCGGGAAATCCCTTCATTGAAGAGCACGTCGAATTCCGCCTGCCGGAAGGGGGGCGCCAGCTTGTTTTTCACCACCTTCACCCGGACGCGGTTGCCCACCACCTCTTGGCCGTCCTTGAGCGATTCGATCCGCCGGATGTCCAAGCGGATCGACGCGTAGAACTTCAGGGCGTTGCCGCCCGTCGTCGTCTCGGGGTTGCCGAACATGACGCCGATTTTCATCCGGATCTGGTTGATGAAGATGACCGTCGTATGCGACTTGCTGATGGCGGCGGTCAGTTTCCTGAGCGCCTGCGACATCAGCCGCGCCTGCAGCCCCATGTGGGCGTCGCCCATCTCGCCTTCCAGCTCGGCCCGCGGCACCAGCGCGGCGACCGAATCGACGATGATCAGATCGACCGCGCCGCTGCGCACCAGCGTCTCGGCGATCTCCAGCGCCTGCTCGCCCGTGTCGGGCTGGGAGACCAACAGCTCGTCCGTCTGCACGCCGAGCCGCTTCGCGTAGTTGAGATCGAGCGCGTGCTCCGCGTCGATAAAGGCGGCGATGCCGCCGCTCTGCTGCGCCTGGGCGACCGCCTGCAGGGTCAGCGTCGTTTTGCCCGAGGATTCGGGCCCGAAGATCTCGATCACCCGCCCGCGGGGCAGGCCGCCGATGCCCAGCGCAATGTCGAGGCCCAGCGATCCGCTGGAAAAGGTCGGAATGTCGGCCGGCGTCCCTTCGCTGCCCAGCCGCATGATCGTGCCCTTGCCGAATTGCTTCTCAATTTGCGTCAGCGCCAGCTCAAGCGCCTTGGCTCGCTGGCTGTCCCGTTGATCGGCCATGACTCATGCTCCTCAGGTGAAATGACTGGCGGCTATTATAGTCCGTTTGTCCCGGCCTGGCAATGGTTACCCGCCCAATGCGCAATTCGCCAGCGCCGTATAGACCGACCCGCCCCGCCGCAGTTCGCTCCGCATCAGCGCCACCTGCTCGACGGCAACCGCCGGCAACCTCGTCCGTTGGGACCGCTCCAGCACCGGCACCATGGCCGGCACGAGGCGGGGCGCCGGGATCCGGGCCAGCGTCAGATGGGGATGAAAGTCCCGCTCTTCGGTCGGATAGCCCAACGGCGAGATCGCCGCCTCGACCGCGCCGGCCAGCTCGATCAGCGCCGCCCGCCCCTTGTCGTCGGCCAACCCGATCCACAACACGCGAGGGCGCCGGGGCGAGGGAAAGGCGCCGAAACCTTCTATGTGAATAGTGAACGGCCGGTGGCGCTTGGCCGCCTCGGCCAGCCGTTCCGTGATCGATGCAATCTGCCCGAACGGCACGTTGCCGAGGAATTTCAGCGTCAGGTGCCAGTTGTCCGGGCGGCTCCAGTTGGGCGAAAGCCCCGTGTTGCCGCAGGCGGCCTGAAATGCGCGCACCGGTTCGGCCAGCGCGGCTTTGGCGGCCTCGGGCAGTTCCACGGCAATGAAGGCGCGTACGGTTGGCGGTGTGTTTGGGTCGTGGATCACGCGGTCTTTAATAGATGGCGGCGCAGCAGATCGAGCGCGGCCTGCGCGAACAGTTGCTTCAAGGCCGCCCGGTCGCCGTGGAAATGATAGAACTTCGTCGTGGCCGTCGCGCTGTCGGCCACGGCCACGTGCACCAGGCCGACCGGTTTGTCGGCCGAACCGCCCGTCGGCCCGGCGATGCCGGTCACCCCCACGCCGAGCGAGGCGCCGCTTGTGCGCCGGATGCCGTCGGCCAGCGCCCAGGCCACCTGCGCGCTGACCGCGCCATACTCCTCGATCATTTTGGGCTCCACGCCCGCCATCGCCGACTTGGCCGCGTTGCTGTAGCAGACCGCGCCGCGCTCCACGTAGGCCGAGCTGCCCGGCACGTTGGTGAGCAAATGGGCGATCAGCCCGCCCGTGCAGGATTCGGCCACCGCCAGCGTGAGATTCCGCTCCCGCAGCAACTGGCCGACGGCCGCTTCCAACGTCTCCTCATCGGCGCCGAAGACAACGTCGCCAAGCCGCGCGCGCGCCTCCTGCTCCAGCCGGGCCAGCTCGTCGAGCTGTGACGACTGCGCGGCGGCCGCGGCTTTGCCGGGCGGCGCCGGCGGGGCCAGCAGCCAGACCTCAATGCCCGAGGGCTTGGCGATGAGGCCGATTCGTCCGCCCTTCGAGGCAAAGAGCGGCCGCAGCCGCTCGTTGACCGCCGACTCGCTGATGCCGCTGCAGCGCAGCACGCGCAGACGCGACAGGGGGCGCAGGCCGAAGCGCGCCTGCAGGAGGCCGCTGACGACATCGTCGAACATCGCTTCCATTTCGTGCGGCACGCCGGGCAGCGAGGCCAGCCAGTAGCCCTGGCCCGTCACCTGAATGCCCGGGGCGGTGCCCAGCCGGTTCTCGATCAGTTGCGCGCGCGACAGAATGAAAGCCTGCCGGTCGACCGTCGGCGGCATCGGCTCGTTGCGCCGGCGCCAGCGGGCCCGGATCCGCACGCGCAACTCTTCATTGAGCACCAGCCGGCGGCGGGTCACCTTGGCCAGCACTTTCTTGGTCAGATCATCTTCCGTCGCCCCCAGCCCGCCCGTGGTGATCACCACCTCGGAGCGGGCGATCGCCCGCGCCAGCGGGTCGG
>JBFMAJ010000078.1:0-8790 GCA_040755775.1 Nitrospirota bacterium | reverse complement strand
GGGGCGGCCCGACGCCGCCGGCACGGTCGTCGAAGCGTGCGAAGCGCTGTTGGAGACGGGACGGGTCGCATGATTGAGCGGCGCAAGGCGGCTCAAATGACGCGGGGGCTGTTCCGGAAAATTCAGCAGATTCATTTCGTCGGCATCGGCGGGGCCGGCATGAGCGGCATCGCCGAAGTGTTGCTGACGCTGGGCTACCGGGTGACCGGGTCCGATCTGGGCACGTCGGAAACGACGAAGCGGTTGGAGACCCGAGGCGGGACGATCTTCGTCGGCCACGCGCCGTCCAACGTCGCCGGCGCCCAGGTGGTGGTCGTCTCCTCGGCCGTGCGGCCCGACAATGTCGAAGTGCGCGAGGCGCGGCGGCTTCAGATTCCGGTGATTCCCCGGGCGGAGATGCTGGCCGAGCTGATGCGGCTCAAATACGGCATCGCCATCGCGGGCAGCCATGGCAAGACGACCACCACGTCGATGGTGGCGACGCTGCTGGCGGCCGGCGGCCTCGATCCGACGGCCGTGATCGGCGGCAAGCTCAACAGCTTCGCCAGCCACGCCAAGCTGGGGCAGGGCGAGTTTCTGGTCGCCGAAGCGGACGAGAGCGACGGCAGTTTTCTCCGGCTCAGCCCGACGATCGTCGTGGTGACCAACATCGACCGGGAGCACATGGACTACTACGGCGACATGCCGCAACTGAAAGACGCCTTTCTGGCCTTCATCAACAAGGTGCCCTTTTACGGCGTCTCGATCCTCTGCCTGGATCATCCGGTGATCCAGGAATTGCTGCCGGCCGTCGATCGTCGCCACGTCACCTACGGCATCGCCGCGCAGGCCGACGTGACCGCCCACGAGGTGGAATTGAAAGCCTTCCGGTCGACCTTTACGGTGACGGCCGCCGCGAACGGCGGCCGGCGCTCGCTCGGCGGCTTCGAGCTGACCGTGCCGGGCCTGCATAACGTGTCGAACGCGCTGGCCGCGGTGGCCGTGGGGCTGGAGCTGGACCTGCCGGCCGAGACGATCCGCCAGGCGCTGCGCGAATTCAGCGGCGTGGAGCGGCGGTTTCAATTGATCGGGGAGGTGGCCGGCGTCATGGTCGTCGACGACTACGGCCACCATCCGGCCGAGATCAAGGCGACGCTGGCCGCGGCCAAACAGGGATGGGCGAAGCGCCGGATCGTGCTCTTCCAGCCCCACCGCTACAGCCGCACGCGCGATTTGATGGAAGAGTTTGCGACCGCGTTCTATGACGCCGACCTGCTGGTGCTGACGGAAGTCTACGCCGCCGGCGAAGCGCCGATCGAGGGGGTGACGGCCGAGCGACTGGCCGCCGCGCTGCGGGAACACGGCCACAAACATGTGCTCTATGTCCCGGACCGCGACGCCCTGGCCGACGCCGTCCTGCCGCAACTCCGCGAGGGCGATCTGGTCCTGACGCTGGGCGCCGGCGATATCTGGAAAACGGGCCGGCGGTTGCTGGAGCGGTTGAGCGCCGGGGGCCGGCGGGACTGAGATGACGAAGACGGATGCGATCGAGCACTTGGCGCGGGCCCTGCGCGCGGAGGCGCAGTTTGCGGGAGAGATTCGATTGCGCGAGCCGATGAGCCGCCACACGACGATGAAAGTGGGCGGAGCCGCCGACGCGCTGATCATTCCCGCCGATCTGGCCTCGCTGCGCTCGGTCATGGCGGCGGCCCACCGGCTCGGCGTGCCGGTCATGATGCTGGGCGGCAGCAACGTCATCGTCCGGGACAACGGGATTGCCGGCGTGGTCGTCAAATTGAGCCGGCTGAATCATATCCGCTTTCTCGACGGCGGCCGGGTGTCGGCGGAGGCCGGCGTCCTGCTGCCCCGTTTAGCCCGGGCGGCGGCGCGCATGGGGCTGTCGGGACTGGAATTTGCCGTCGGCATTCCGGGCACGGTGGGCGGCTCGATCGTCATGAACGCGGGGACGCGGGAGGGGGAGCTGGCGCCGCTGACTGAATCGGTCACGCTGATGTCGACGACGGGCGAGCTGCAGACGCTGGGCCGCGAGGCGCTGCGCTTCCGCTACCGCCACGCCGACCTGCCCCACGGCTGCGTGGTGGCGGCGCAATTCGCGCTCAAAGCCGCCCCGACGACCGACATCGAATCAACGATGGCGCGCATGCTCGGCGCGCGCAGCGCGACCCAGCCGCTCCATTATCCCAGCGCGGGGTGCGTGTTCAAGAATCCGCCCGGCGATTCGGCGGGACGGTTGATCGAGGCGGCTGGGCTGAAAGGCTGCCGCTTGGGCCATGCGCAGGTGTCGGACCGGCACGCCAATTTTATTGTCAACCGCGGGCAGGCCAGGGCCGGCGACGTGCTGTCGCTGATCCGGCACGTCGGCCGCCGGGTGGAGGAGCAATTCGGCGTGACGCTGGAGCTGGAAGTCAAAATCGTGGGACGCGCCGCCCCGGCGCCGCCCCGTTCCGAGGCGCGGCGCAAGCGTACCAAGAGCGCCGGCGCGCTGGCGTCATGAGGCCGCGTCCATTCGCCGGCGGACGGATCGGCGTGTTGAGAGGGGGGCGTTCGTCGGAGCGGGAGGTGTCGCTCCGCAGCGGCGCGGCCGTGGCGGGCTCGCTGAAGCGGCAGGGCTACGCGGTGCTGGAATTGGAACCGGATCCGGCCGTGCTGGCGCCGCTGACGGGCGCGTCCGGTGCGCCGAAGATCGACGCGGCGTTTATCGCCCTGCACGGGCGGGGCGGAGAGGACGGACGGATTCAGGCGGTGCTGGAATGGCTGGCCATCCCCTACACCGGCTCCGACATGTTGTCGAGCGCCGTGGGGATGAACAAGGCGATCACCAAGCGGCTGCTGGGAGCCGAAGGGGTGCCGACGCCGGCCTGGCGCAGCCATCGCCGGGCGGCCGTGTTGCCGGCCGTCGCAGGGTTTCCCGTCGTGGTGAAACCGGCGTGCGAAGGCTCGACGGTCGGCGTGACCATTGTGACGCAACGGGAGCAGTTGGGGACCGCCCTGGAGCTGGCCGGCCGGTATGACGAGGAGATCTTGATCGAAGAGTATATCGACGGCTACGAGCTGACGGTGGCCGTGCTGGACGGCGAGCCGCTGCCCCCCATCGAGATCGTGCCGGCGGAGGCCTTCTATGACTACAAGGCGAAGTACACGCCCGGGCGCTGCGACTACCTGCTGCCGCCCAAGCACGTGAACGAGGCATCCTGGCGCGAGGCGCAGACGCTGGCGGCGAACACGCACCGGCTGCTCGGCTGCTCCGGCGCGACCCGCGTGGATTTTCGCGTCGACCGCGCCGGCCGGCCCTTTGTGCTCGAAATCAACACGGTGCCGGGCATGACGGAAACCAGCCTGTTGCCGAAAGCCGCGGCGGCCGCCGGGCTGGACTATGACGCCTTGGTGCTGCGAATCTTGGCGTCGGCGGCCGGCCGCGCGAGGAGCCTGTGACGATGTGGAAGGCCCGCCGCGCCCGATCCCGCGTCCCCGGCAGGAGCCGCCGGGGCAGGATCCGCCAGACGGCCGCTTGGACGGCCGCGGCGCTGCTGGGCCTGGTCGTGGTCGCCGGCATCGTCGCCGCCGCGGTCGGGATCGGCCGCTGGTGGTCGCGCTGGGAGATGCCCTCCCCGCCCGTTCAGACGATTTATCTGCGGGGATTGCAGCGGCTTTCGGCCGAGGAAATTCGCGCGTTGCTGCCGTTTCGGGAAGGGGATCGCTTATTCGGCTTGCCCCTTCAGGCGGCCACCCGGCGCTTGGCCGGCCACCCGTGGGTTGCGCGGGCCTCGCTGCACCGCTCCCTATCGGGCGACGTCGTCGTTGCCATTGAGGAACGGCAGCCGGTCGCGGTGCTCCGGGACGGGGAGTCGGCCTGGTACGTGGACCAGCGCGGCGCGCTGCTGGGCCCGGCCGGCGAGCGGCCCGGCCCCCGCGATTTGACGATCTCGGGCGTGTCGGTGGCGCGCCTCCGGGCCGGCGCGCCGGACGAGCGGAAGCGGCTGCAGGAAGGGCTGGCCCTGCTGGCGATGGCGCGGCGCGACGGCGTGGACGTGGCCGAGGCGGCCGTGCGGCGGGATGACGAGGTGGTGCTGCTGTTCGGCGCGTGGCGGCTGCATTTCCGGTTCGGCCAATACGAGGAGCCGTGGCGGCGGTTCTGGCAGGTGGCCGAGCGCATTCCCGCCGACGGCCGGCGGCCGCAGGATGTCGATCTGCGCTTCGCCAATTCGGTCGTCGTGAAAAGTGAGAAGAACGGATCAGGAGTGAATAAGGAGAAGGCGGGATAAGGATGACAAGCGTACGGAAGGAGGTGAACAAAGCGTGAAACGAGAAGAAGAGATCATCGTCGGCCTGGACATCGGGACCACGAAAATCTGCGCCATCGTGGCCGAACAGCAAGGGGACGGGCGGGTGGAGATCATCGGCATCGGCACCCACCCCTCGCGCGGGCTCCGCAAGGGCGTGGTGGTGGACATTGAAAGCACCGTCGAATCGGTCAAGCAGGCGATCGAGGAGGCGGAGCTGATGGCCGGCGTGGAGATCCATTCGGTCTACACCGGCATCGCCGGCGGCCACATCAAGGGGCTGAACAGCCGCGGCGTGATCGCCGTGCGCGACAGCGAAGTCATGCCCCACGACGTGCAGCGGGTGATCGAAGCGGCCAAGGCGGTGCCGATTCCGCTGGACCGGGAAATTCTCCACGTGATCCCCCAGGAGTTCATCGTCGACGGGCAGGGCGAGATCAAAGATCCGCTGGGCATGTCGGCGGTGCGGCTGGAGGCGGACGTGCACATCATCACCAGCGCGGCCACCACGATGCAGAACATCGTCAAGTGCATCAACCGGGCGGGCCTCGACGTCGCGGGCGTGATCCTGCAGCCGCTGGCCTCGAGCGAAGCGGTGCTGACGCCGGAGGAGCGGGAGCTGGGCGTGGTCATGGTGGACATCGGCGGCGGCACGACCGACATGGCGATCTTTCTCAACCGCAGCTTGTGTCATACCGCCGTGCTCGGCATCGGCGGCAACCATTTGACGAACGACATCGTCGTCGGCTTGCGCACGCCCGCGATGGAGGCGGAGCGGATCAAGGTGCGCCACGGCTGCGCGCTGACCTCCATGGTCAGCCCCGATGAGATGATCGAGGTGCCGAGCGTCGGGGGGCGGCCGTCGCGGGTCTTGTCGCGGCAGTTGCTCTCCGAAATCATCGAGCCGCGCGTGGAGGAGATTTTTTCGCTGGTGGCCCAGGAGATCCGCCGCACCGGCCGCGAAGAGGTGATCGTCGGCGGCGTCGTCATCACCGGCGGAACGGCCATCATGGAAGGCATGGTGGAGGTGGCGGAGCGCGTGCTGGGGCTGTCGGTGAAACGGGGGGCGCCGGTGAACATCGGCGGCCTGGTGGACATCGTCAACACCCCGATCTATTCGACGGGCGTGGGTCTGATCCTCTACGCCCTGCGGGAGAAAATGGAAGGCGAGCTGCAGCACGTGGGGGGCGGCAATTTGCTGGTCAAAGCGTCCAGCCGGGTGAAGGGCTGGATCAAGGAGTGGTTCTAACGGCATTCGGCGCGGCGCCCGCGTCCGCGGGAACGGGCGCCGGAAAGGGGGAAAGGCCACGATGTTCATTTTCGAGGAAGAGACGACCAGGTCGGCGAAGATCAAGGTCATCGGGGTCGGCGGCGGCGGCTGCAACGCGGTCAATACGATGGTCCACTGCCGGATGACCGGCGTGGAATTCGTCGCGGCCAACACGGACGCCCAGGCCCTGGGCCTGTCGCTGGCGTCCAAGCGGGTGCAGTTGGGCGAGCAGTTGACCCGCGGGCTGGGCGCCGGGGCGAATCCGCAGGTGGGACGCGAAGCCGCCCTGGAGACGACCGACCATATCCGCGAAGCCATCGGCGACACGGACATGGTCTTCGTGACCGCCGGGATGGGCGGCGGCACGGGCACCGGCGGCGCCCCCGTCGTGGCCGGCGTCGCCAGGGAGATGGGCGCGCTGACGGTCGGCGTGGTGACCAAGCCGTTTATGTTTGAAGGGGCGAAGCGGGCGCAGCGGGCGGAAGAGGGCGTCAAGGAGCTCAAGAAGGCGTGCGACACCGTCGTGGTCATTCCCAATCAACGGCTGCTGAGCCTGGTGGATAAGACCACGCCCTTGACAGAGGCGTTCAAGATCGCCGACGATATTCTGCGGCAGGCGGTGCAGGGCATCGCCGATCTGATCACGGTGCCGGGGCTGATCAACGTCGATTTCGCCGACGTGCGCGCGGTGATGACCCACATGGGACGGGCCGTCATGGGCATGGGCACGTCCAAGGGGCCTAATCGCGCGGTCGAAGCGGCGCAACGAGCGATCTCCAGTCCCCTGCTGGAGGACGGATCGATCGAGGGCGCGCGCGGCGTGTTGATCAACATTTCCGGCGGCAGCTCGCTCTCGCTGCACGAGGTGACCGACGCGGCCTCGATCGTGCAAGAGCTGGCGGATCCGTCGGCCAACATCATTTTCGGTTCCGTCGTGGACGATCGGTTCGGCGAAGACATTATCGTCACCGTGATCGCGACCGGATTCGAGGGGGAGGCGTCCGCCGACGAGACCCGGGCGCCCGGGGTCAAACCCGAACCGGTCAAGCTGGACCGGTCCGCTTTCCTGCGGAAAATTCCGGCGGGCGACCGGCGCGACCTCCGGTTGCTTGCGGAGGAGCTGCACGCCGAGGAGGCGTGGGACGTGCCCACCTTCCTGCGGAAGCAGGCTGATTGATGGCGACATTAAATGTGGGGGCCCAGGCGCCCCCACACCCCGAGCCCCCATCGGTTGACCCATCGGCCGCGGCGGCCCGCGCGCCGTACCGGATCGACACGCAAGATTCGCTGAGCCGCGTCGTCGTGCCGGCGCTGGAGGCCGCCGGGATCTTTCATGGCTTCGGCCTGCGCGGCGGATTGCGGCCGGAGGGCTGGCTGGCGGCGGCCCTTGCCGGCCCCGTTCGGCTGGCGACGACGACCCAGATTCACAGCGATCGGATCGTCGTGGTCAACGGCGCCGCGCTGGAGCCGGCGGACGGCCTCTTGACCGATCAGGCGCGCTGCCTGGTCGGCGTCTTTACGGCCGATTGTCTGCCGGTGCTGCTGGCCGATCTCGACGGCCGGGTGGTGGGCGCCATCCACGCCGGCTGGCGGGGGCTGGCGCAGCGGATCGCCGGCAAGGCGGTCGCCATGATGACGGCCCGCTGGTCGGTCCCGGCGCGTGACGTGATCGCCGTGCTGGGGCCCTGCATCGGCCGCTGCTGTTTTGAGGTCGGCGATCAGGTGCTGGGGCCGCTTCGCCGGCAGCCGGACGCCGGCGGCATCGTCGCGCCGCATCCGGAGCGCGCTGAAGGGAAAGCCATGGTCGATTTGCAGGCCTGGGCGAGTCGGCAATTGGTGGCGGCCGGTGTGCCGGCGGAGCAGATCCATGCCGTGGAGCTCTGCACGCGCTGCCATCCCGCGCTCTTTTCATCGTTTCGCAGGGACGGCCGGCGTAAACAGGAGATGTTCAACGGAATCCTCAAACCGGTACGGTAGGGAAGCCGAGCATCGGTTTGACATGCGAGCCATGACGAAAGTGCGTATGGGCGATGGGGGTTGTCAGGGGGAGCTGAGCCATCTCCCCCTGACTTCAATAACGCAACGAGTCCAATGGATCAGGGAACGGATAGAGGCCGCGAGGCGGCGCCGCTCATCGGCCGCCGCCGGCCCGGTCGCCCTGCTGGCCGCCACCAAAGGCATCCCCGTCGAGATGATTCAGGAGGCGGTGGAGGCCGGCGTTGACGCCATTGGGGAAAACCGGGCGCAGGAATTGGCGCACAAATGCTCGCAATGGCGCCCGCCGGTGCCGTGCCATTTCATCGGCCGTTTGCAGCGGAACAAAGTGCGGCTGGCGCTGCAGTGGTGCGATGTGATCCAATCGGTCGACTCATTGCCCCTGGCCGAGGCAATTCACCGGCAGGCCGCGGGACGTCGCCGCCGGGTGCTGGTGCAGGTCAACGTCGCGGCCGAGGCAACCAAGGCCGGTTTTGCGCCGGACGCAGTAGCGCCGGCGCTGGAGCAGATGGCGCAATGGGACGGCCTGGCCGTCGAAGGATTGATGGCGATTCCGCCCTATGCGGCCGATCCGGAATCGGCCCGCCCCTATTTTCGGCAACTGCGCGCGCTGGCCGAGCGGATGGGAACGATCACGGGAATCTCGATGACGACGCTGTCGATGGGGATGTCGCATGATTTTGAAGTGGCCGTCGAAGAGGGCGCCACGATGGTGCGTATTGGGACCGCTTTATTCGGGCCGCGGAAGGATTAAATGACCAAAAAAGTACGCTTGGGCATGATCGGCTGCGGGCAGATGAGCGAAGCGCTCCTGCGCGGCGTGCTGTCCGCCAAATTGGTCTCTCCCGAGCAGGTGCTCGTCTCCGATCCCGCCGACGATCGGCGGACGCTGTTTGTCCGCTCGTACGGCGTGCGCGCGTGCGCCGACAACCGCCAGGCGGCCGAGCGGGCGGAGCTGTTGTTGTTGGCCGTCAAGCCGCAGGTCGCCGGCGCCGTGCTGTCCGAACTTCAGGGCGCGGTCGGCGCCCACACGCTGGTCCTGTCCGTCATCACCGGCGTGCGTCTGGTGCGGATCGAGGCGGAGTTGGGGAAAGGGGCGCGGGTGGTCCGGGCCGTGCCCAATACGCCCGTGCTGGTCGGGGCCGGCGTGACGGCGATCGCGGGCGGCGTCCGTGCGTCGCCCGCCGACGTGCGGACCGCCGCGGACTTTTTCGGCGCAGTGGGCGCCGCCATCGAAGTGCAGGA
>JBFMAJ010000077.1:0-8839 GCA_040755775.1 Nitrospirota bacterium | reverse complement strand
GGCCATCAGCCATCCGTACAGTCGTGTCATGCCCTTCATCGAAAGACCTCCTTCGTTATGTGTCATGCCCTCAAAGCGTCATTAGAACGTGTAGACGGCGCCCAGCGTGATCGTGTCCTGGTTATTGGCCGGCGCTCCATTCTTCCCAATGAATGGACCAGCGCCCTTATTGGACCAGTCGTGGCGATACTCCAAGCGGGTCAGCAACCCACCGCCGAGTTTGATTTCACCAGTGACCGTTACTTCTGCAAGGGTCTGGGGCCCCGGGATCGGGAGAAGGAATCCTGTGGCAAACCCGTCCGTATCTTTGAACCACTCGCCGCGCACGGCCACGGCCGCGGCATCCGTCAACGCCACGCGGCCATAGCCCGCCACGCCGTACCAGCTTGAATCGCCAGCCGTAAATCCAGCCGCATCATCCTGGCCGTAATCGAAATTGAGCGCCAGGCTCACCTTGTCCGTCGCATTGAGGATCAACACGGTGTCGAACACGTCCCGGCGGACATGACCGGAGACCTCGGGGCCCGAGATGACGTTCTGGATGAAGGTGACCTTGGGAATCGCGGTCACGATCAATTGGCCGCCGAAGGTTTTGCCGAAATTGTTTTCATCCACGTTATTCCATCCATTCACGGCCAGCAGCGTCACCGTGACGCCGTCCGCCACGGGATAGCCGACCCGCACCCCGGCGTGATAGAAGGGAATCGCCCAGGTAAAGAGAATGCCCCGGGTGTAGTTCCAATTGTCCTTCGACTCGATGACTTCCAGCCCCATGTGGGTAACGAATTTACCCGCGTCGATCGTCAATCCCTTCCCGAGCGGCGCCACATAGGTCAGATAGGCCTGCTGAATATGCTTTTGTACTTCAATGCCGCCCCCAGGCTCAAAGACATGGACCAGATCAGTGGTCGGCCCATAATCGAGATCCACTCTGAAGCCGACCGGAGCGGGCGCCTTTTGAATCACGAGTTCCGCCAGGCTGAGCGAGAATTCATTCGCCTCCGCGTCGAAGGCGCGGATCGGCAGCTCGGCCAGCGCGGCCTGTCCCGGATCTTCAAAGGCGTAATTGTAATAGACGTCCACGAACCCGCTGATGTCGATCCCGCTGTCGCCCAAGCTCACCGCCTGCGCCGGCGAGACCATCGTGCCCAGC
Source organism: Nitrospirota bacterium (assembly GCA_040755775.1). Classification (GTDB taxonomy): domain Bacteria; phylum Nitrospirota; class Nitrospiria; order JACQCE01; family JACQCE01; genus JBFMAJ01. The sequence goes on along the minus strand of JBFMAJ010000077.1, from coordinate 7,686 downwards.
GCCACCAGCCATCCCCCGATCATCATCCACACCTTCCGTCCCATGCTCCCCTCCGTGTTGGTTGTGAGTACAAAAAAGCGTCCTGAACGGGAAGATCGCTCTTCCCATCCAGGACGCCGTTGTCCTTGATCCCGCCTTCGCGCAACGCCCTCGTTGCGCGGCGGGCTATGTTAGACCACCTTAAATGTCGTTATACAGATAGAACTCGTACGGATGCGGCCGCAACCGAACCGCGTCCACCTCTTTCTTGCGCTTGTAGTCGATCCAGGTCTCGATGAGCCCTTCGGTGAAGACGCCGCCCTTGAGCAGGAAGTCGTGATCCTTCTCCAGGGCCGTCAGCGACTCATCCAGCGAGCCGGGCACCGTCTTGATCTTGGCCAGCTCCTTGGCCGACAGCTCGAACAGATCCATGTCGTGCGGCTTGCCCGGGTCGATCTTGTTCTGCACGCCGTCCAGTCCCGCCATCAGCAGGGCCGAGAAGGCCAGGTAGGGATTGGACGACGGATCGGGGCAGCGATACTCCAGCCGCTTCGCCTTGGGGCTGGTGGAGTAAGTCGGAATCCGGACCGCCGCGCTGCGGTTGCGCGCGGAATAGACCAAATTGACCGGCGCCTCATAGCCCGGCACCAGCCGCCGGTACGAATTGGTGGTCGGCGCGCAGAAGGCCAGCAGCGCGGCCGAATGCTTGAGCAGGCCGCCGATGTAGTGCAAAGCGGTCTGCGACAGCAGCGAGTACCCGTTCTTGTCGTACATCAGCGTGTTGCCGTTTTTCCAGAGGCTCTGGTGCACGTGCATGCCGGAGCCGTTGTCCTGAAAGAGCGGCTTGGGCATGAAGTTCGCCACCTTGCCGTGGGCCCGGGCGACGTTGCGGATGATGTACTTGTAGAGCAGCACTTGGTCGGCCATCTTGGTGAGCGTGTTGAACCGCATGTCGATTTCATTCTGGCCGGCGGTGGCCACCTCGTGGTGGTGCACTTCGATGGCGATGCCCGCCTCGATCATTTTGAGCACGATCTCCGAGCGGATGTCCTGCAGGCTGTCGGACGGCGGCACCGGGAAGTAGCCTTCCTTGTAGCGAGGCCGGTAGGCCAGATTCTTGCCCGTGCCGTTCTGGCCGGAGTTCCAAATGCCTTCATCGGAATCGACATGGAAATAGCCGGAATGCTGGTTGTAGTCGAACCGCAGGCTGTCGAAGAGGAAAAATTCCACTTCGGGCCCAAAATAGGCCGTGTCGGCGATGCCGGTCGATTTGAGGTAGGCTTCCGCCTTGTGCGCGATCTGCCGGGGGTCCCGTTCATAGGGCTTGCCGGTGATCGGATCCTTCACGTCACAGATCAACGAGAGGGTTGGAATGGAGCAGGCGGGGTCGACGACGGCCGTCGAGGGATCCGGAAAGAGCAGCATGTCGCTTTCATTGATGACCTGGAATCCCCGGATGCTGGAGCCGTCAAACCCGATGCCTTCCGCGAAAATATCCTCGGTCAGTTCGCCGGCGGGAATGGAGAAATGCTGCCACATGCCGGGAAGATCGACAAACTTAAAATCTACAATTTTTATGCCTTTCCGGCTGCAGAGTTGAAGCACTTCATGCACTCCCTCGCCGGCCTTCTGAGTCGTTGCCGCTTTCGCCTTGCCAACCGGTGCCGCCATCGTCTAGTCCCCTTTCATGAAAAAAGGCCTCTTTTCGCGCCGAGAGCTCTGCCGTCTGCTCATCGGGGAAAAGACGCCTTTGTCTTAACCAATCCCGCACCGCGGCACATCATTGTGCCGCAGGCCCTACTTGTAGCAAAGAGATCATCGCTCTGTCAAGCCTTTTTTTGATCCGTTCAGGCCGCCCCGGTATGTATTGGTGATCGGCATTCTGCGGTCCTTGCCCAGCGCCCGGGGGGTGATTTTGATGCCGGGAGGCGCCTGGCGCCGCTTATATTCGCTGCCATCAACCATGGCGATGACCGTTCGCACGGTGTCCGCCTGAAACCCCATTGCGACAATTTCCTCCGGGGCCCGGTCTTCCTCGACGTAGGCGTGCAGAATGGGATCGAGGACCTCATACGGCGGCAGCGTATCCTGATCGGTCTGCCCGGCCCGGAGTTCGGCGGTCGGGGCCCGGTCGAAGATCCGTTGGGGGATGACCGGTCCGGGCGGGCGGCCGTTGCGATGGCGCGCCACCTGATAGACCAGCGTTTTCGGCACGTCCTTCAGCACGGCGAAGCCGCCGGCCATGTCGCCGTAGAGCGTCGTGTAGCCGACGCTAAACTCGCTCTTGTTGCCGGTGGTCAGGACCAGCCAGCCGAATTTATTGGAGAGCGCCATTAAGAAATTGCCCCGGATTCTGGCCTGGATGTTCTCTTCCGTCTGATCGCTTTTGCGTTGGACGAACGCCGGCGCCAGCGTCTTCACGTAGGCGGCGTAGAGGTCGGAAATCGGGATGGTCATGAGCCGAATGCCCAGACGCTCGGCCAGGAGGCCGGCGTCCTCCTGGCTTTCGGCCGAAGTATAGGGCGAGGGCATCGAGACGCCGATGACATTGGCCGCGCCCAAGGCGTCCACGGCGATCACGGCCGTCAGCGCCGAGTCGATCCCGCCGGACAAGCCGATGACGGCCTGGGTGAAACCGTTTTTTCTAACATAATCGCGCACGCCCAACGCCAGCGCCTGATAGATTTCTTCCAGCGGCGGCAGCAGCTCGGTCAGCCTCGCTTCCCCGTCCGCCCGCTGGAGGGCGCGGCCCCGGGACCGCCGGGGCAACGGCGCCAGCGCGATCCGCTCGAGGCCCGGATGATTGCTGTACTGGAGCGTCCGCTTCCGGCGGCGGGGATCGTGCAGCCGGGTCCGGAAGACGGTTTCCAGCGAAAGGTCGGCCACCAGCAGTTGTTCCCGAAACGCCGGGGCCCGGGCGACGATCTGCCCGTCGCCGTCCAGCACCAGGCTTTGCCCGTCGAAGACCAGCTCGTCCTGCGCGCCCACCAGATTGACGTAGATGATGGCGGCCGCGTTGTCTTTGGCCCGGATGGCCAGCATCTCCTCGCGCGTTCGGATCTTGCCGGCGTGATAGGGCGAGGCGTTGATGTTGACGATCAGCTCGGCGCCGCCCCCGAAGGTCTGCACCACCATCGGGCCGTCCGGATACCAGATGTCCTCGCAGACGTTGACGCCGAACGTGACGCGGCCCAGCCGGAAGACCGGGTAGCGGCGGCCGACCTCGAAATACCGCTCTTCATCAAACACGCCGTAGTTGGGCAGAAACATCTTGTGGTGCACGCCGGCCAGCGCCCCGTCGTGCAGCACGGCCGCGGCGTTGAAGATATCCTCCCGCCGATCGACGAAGCCGATGACGACGGTCATGCCCTTCGTCAGGGGACGGACCTGATCGAGCGCGCGCAGGTTATCGCGGATAAACCCGGGCTTCAGCAGCAGATCCTCGGGCGGATAGCCCGGAATGGTCATTTCGGGAAAGGCCAGGAGCTCGACGCCCTGCGCCCGCGCGGCCTTCACGGCCTCGGCGATTTTTTTGACGTTGCCGGACAGGTCGCCGACCGTGCAATTGATCTGGGCCAACCCGACTCGCAGCCGACGCATGGGGGTCCTCTCTTCGAACGGCACCGGGGTGAGACGAGGGGGTCATATCATTGCCCGCGGGCAATGTCAAGATTGAGCCGACGTGGCGTCATCGGCACAAACGTGGTATAGTGAGCGCCGCCATGGACGAACGTTTGCTCGAGCGATATCGCAGCCAGCGCGGCGCCGAAGCCTACCGGCATAAATATGAGCGCAATTGGATGCGGCGCCTCTCCAATTGGCGGGAGCACCGGGTGGTGGCCCGGGCGCTGGCGGTCTGCGGCAGCGGCGGCCGCATTTTGAATCTGCCCGCCGGCGCGGGACGATTCGGCGAGCTGCTCGAGGCGCGCCGGTACACGGTCATCGGCGCCGACATCTCGCGCTCCATGCTGCAGCAAGCCCGCGAACAGTGGAAGTGGCCGCTGGCCGCCGGGTCGGCCTTCGCGCTTCCCTTCAAAACCGGGGCGTTCGGCGGCGTGTTCATGATGCGGTTATTGCACCATGTGTCCAACGCGGAAGAGCGGCTCTCATTGTACCGGGAAGCGGCCCGCGTCAGCCGTGATTGGGTCCTGCTGACCTATGCCGATTATCACACACCCAAAAATCTGATCCGCGAAGCGCGGGCCAAATGGATCAAGGATCGCTCCCCCAAGATCACGTTGACGCGCGCGCAGTTGCGGACCGAAGCCCGTGCCTGCGGCCTGCGTCTCATGCGCGTCTACCGTTTGGCGCCGCTGTTCACGCCGCTCGCCGTCGCGCTGCTCCGCAAGGCATGACCGACGCACTCTGGCTGGCCGACGCCTGGCGTCCGTTTTTTGCCCGTCACCGCCTTGAAACCCTGGACGCCTTTTTGACTTGCTGCGCGGGGCGGCTCGTCTCCGGCCGGGGCGACGGGCTGGAAACGCTCTGCATCGAGCTGGCCGACCCCGGCGGCCGCTCCCGTGTCCTTTTCTTGAAGCGTTATGCCGGGTTCCGAGGCTCGTGGCGGCACTACGTGAAGGTCCGCCGGCTGCGCCGCGAAGTTGCCGCCTTGCAATGGCTTCGCGCCGCGGGGCTCCCCGTTCCGGACCTGCTCGCCTGGGGCGTGCGCCGCCGTTGGGGCGTCGTGACGGCGTCATTCTTCGTGACGGCCGGCCTGGAGGACGCCGGCGCGCTGAGCCCGCGTCCGGCCGCCTATTCCCCGTGCGAGGATGAAGACGCCGCGCCATGGCTGACGGCGCTGGCGCGAACCGCCGGGCAAATGCACCGAGCGGGGTTTTTTCACGGAAATCTCTACGGCAGAAACGTGCTGTTTGAGCCCCAAACCGGACGGCTGTTTCTCATCGATTTTCCGGACTGCCGGATCACGCCGCCGCTTTTGGTTCGGCCTCGCTTGGCGGCGCGCGACCTGAGCTGTCTGCTGCACGACCTGCCTTCTCTGCCGGCCGGCGCCGAAGCCCGATTTCTGGCGGCATACGGCGACGAGCGCTGGCCGCATTACAGCCCGGCGGCCCGTCGGTGGCTGGCGCAGCGGCTGACGCGCCGGATCCGGCGCCATGCCGCCGCCCGCCGCATTCGACTGCGATTGTCGGGAAAACGGGCGGCGGCGTCAGCGCCGTGAGAGCGTGGCGAAACGCCGTTTGCCGGCCTTGATTCGGATCGCTCTCCCGCGGGGGAGCTCATGGGCTGGGTCGGTCGTGCGTTGCCCATCGACGTCCACCGCGCCCTGCTGAATCAGCCGGCGCGCTTCGCTCTTGCTGGCGGCCAATTTCGCTTCAACCAGGGCCTCCAGCAACGTCGCGGCCTCCACGCGCGTTGCCTCGGGAAGCCCTTTCGCGTCTAACGGCTCCGCCCCGACCGCATGCGACCGGAATGTGGCGTCAAAGGCGGCGCGCGCCCGCTGTGCGGCTTCCTCGCCGTGAAAGCGCGCCGTCAGCGTTCCGGCCAACCGCAACTTGGCCTCCAGCGGGTGCAGCGCGTTGACCGCCTCCAGATCCTCGTCGGTGAGCAACTGATAGTAGCGCCGCATCAGCCCATCCGGGATCGACATCAGCTTGCCGAAGATTTCCTCCGGCGGCTCTTCGATGCCGATGGCGTTGCCGAAGCTCTTGCTCATCTTGCGCACGCCGTCGGTGCCCTCCAGCAACGGCAGCGTCAGCACGATTTGCGGCGGCTGGCCGGCCTGCTTTTGCAGCTCCCGGCCGACCAGCAGATTGAATTTTTGATCCGTGCCGCCCAGCTCCACGTCGGCGCGCAACTGCACCGAATCGTAGCCCTGGATCAGCGGATAGAGAAATTCGTGCAGCCCGATCGGCCGGTGAGCCTCGAAGCGGGCGCGGAAATCGTCCCGCTCCAGCATGCGGGCCACGTTGTATTGGGCGGCGAGCGCGATGAAGCGCTCGGCCGTCATCGGACGCATCCAGGCGCTGTTGAAGGCGATCGCCGTCTTGCCCGGCTCCAGAAAATGGCGGATTTGCCGTTCGTAGGTCGCGGCGTTCTCCATCACTTGTTCCCGCGTGAGCGGCTTGCGCGTCTCGCTCATCCCGCTGGGATCGCCGATCATGCCGGTGAAATCGCCGATCAGGAAGGTCACCGCGTGGCCCAGCGCCTGGAATTGGTGCAGCTTCTGGAGCAGGACCGCGTGGCCCAGGTGGAGATGGGGCGCGGTCGGGTCGAATCCAGCTTTGACGACGAGGGGGCGCCGCTCGCTCAGCGAGCGCCGCAGCCGCTCCCGGAGCTCGTCCGCACCGGGAATGATTTCGGCGACGCCCCGGCTGATGAGCGCGAGCTGCCGGGCGGTCTCGGCGTCATCATCGGTCGGTGGCACTTTCGGGGAAGACGGCGAACGAGGACCCTCGTCACGCCTGCTCTTTGAGGAACTCCTCATATTCTTTGGCGTCCATGAGATCTTCAACCTCGTCGGGCTCGCTCATGTCCACCGTCATGATCCATCCCTTGCCGTACGGATCCTCGTTGACGAGCTCGGGCGCGTCCTTGAGCTCCTCATTCACCTCGATAATGCGTCCGCTGACGGGCGCGATCAAGGGCGCCGTCGTCTTGGTCGATTCGATCTCGGAGACGTCTTCTTCGGCCGTCACGTCCATCCCGACCTCGGGCATTTCCACGTAGACGATGTCGCCCAGTTCGCGCTGGGCGTAGTCGGTGATGCCGACGCTGGCGCGCTTGCCGTCGATCCGGATCCATTGATGTTCACGATGATATTTGAGGTCATCAGGACTCATTCCACACCCTCCGATATCGGCGAATGGCGGACAATACCAAGCCCCCCGTGGGTTAGTCAAGCCGAGACGGGCGGGCCAACGAACGGTGCGGCACTCGACGGATCTTCTCGCTGTTGTAGAGGTAGGCGACGCCGGGCGCATGGTCGCGTTGGGCGGCGGCCAGAAACCGCCCGATCTGCGAGTCCGGGAGCAGCCGCCCCGTCCGCCGGTCCATCAACGGCACCTTGATCATGATCCGATCGGCCGCCCCCACCAGTTGCACGGCGCGGTCCACCAACTCGGTCAGTTCCCCGGCCGCCGCGGAGAGTGATTGGCCCGGCTCCGGATAGGTCAGCACCGCAACGTAATCGACCGCAGGCGCAAGCGCCAGCAGATCGAGATTCCAACGGGCCAACGCTTCGGCCGGCCGGCTGATGGCTTCGGGCGCGACATTCTGCGCCACCAACAGCCCCGGATGAGCGGTCCGTAGCGCCCTCACCAGCTCCGCCATCTGCTCGCCGGCGGCCCGGCTCTTCCAACCGGCCCAGCGCCAGAACATTGGGAGCCGCGTGGGCGCCTTGCTCGGCAGGCTGGAGTCCGCCGCGCGGCTCCAAAACAGCTCCGGCCGGGGCGTCCTCTGAAACTCGGCGGCGAACCGCGCGCGCGCCGCTGGACCCAGCCCCCCGTATTCTCCGACGAACAGATCCTCGCCAAACAGCAGGCCGTCGATCCCGGACCCGGCCAGATCGGTCAGCAGCCGGACAAGATAGCGCTGAACGTCGGGCCGCCAGGAATCGAGCCGCCCCGACGGGCGCAACGCGCCCGACGCCGGATCGAACGACCAATCCTGCCAATCCGGATGGCGCTGCACGGCCCAATCCATCGCCCGCACCGGCATCCAGACGAACACCGCAAGTCCGGCGCCGTG
>JBFMAJ010000076.1:0-8925 GCA_040755775.1 Nitrospirota bacterium | reverse complement strand
AAGGTGGGGCTCAATCCCCTCTTCATCGATTTGATGGAGCGCGGCGTCATCGGCGGCATCGCGCTCAACGGCTCGGGCATCATCCACGACGTCGAGCTGGCCATGCAGGGCCGGACCTCGGAGGAGGTCGAGGCGGGCATCGACGACGGCAGCTTCGGCATGGCCGAGGAAACCGCGACGGTCATCAACCGCGCCATCGCCGACGGCGACAGGGCCGGCCTGGGCATCGGGGAAGCGGTCGGCCGGACGCTGCTGGACCGCGCCGCCTTTCCGCACCGGCGCATCAGCCTGCTGGCCGCCGCCGTCCGCTGCGGCGTGCCCGTGACCGTGCACGTGGCCGTCGGCACCGACATCATCCACATGCACCCGTCGTGCGACGGGGCCGCGGTCGGCGCCGCGTCGCTGCGCGATTTTCACCGATTGACCGGGCTGGTGGCCCGGCTGCAGCGGGGCGTCTATCTGAACATCGGCTCGGCCGTCATTCTGCCCGAGGTTTTTCTCAAGGCGGTCACGATCGCCCGGAACCTTGGCCATCCGGCCCGCGATTTCACGACGGTCAACATGGATTTCATGCAGCACTACCGGCCCGTCACCAACGTGGTCCGCCGGCCGACCCAGCGCGGCGGGCGGGGCATCACGCTCACCGGACACCACGAGCTGATGGTTCCGCTGCTGGCGGCGGCCGTGCTCGACAAGCTCCATGCGCGGTAGGCCGTCGCCGGCTCCGTCCCGGCGGAAAATTCACAATCATCGGTCGCTGCGCTCGGCCCTCGCCCGGGCCCGGCGTCGGGGGCGGCGCGTGGTCTTCACCAACGGCTGCTTCGATTTGCTGCACGTCGGCCATATCCGCTACCTGGAACACGCCCGGCGGCTGGGCGACCTGCTGGTGGTCGCCGTCAATACCGACCGCTCCGTCGCCAAATTGAAGGGGAAGAGCCGCCCCATCGTGCCCCAGGCGCAGCGGGCCGAAGTGGTGGCCTCCCTCGGCTGCGTCGATTACGTGACGCTTTTTTCCACGCCCACGCCGCGGCCGTTGATTGCCCTGCTGCGGCCTGATATCTTGGTGAAGGGAGCGGATTGGCCGGTTGAACAGATCGCGGGCAAGGCGGAGGTGGAAGCCGCCGGCGGGCGGGTCAGCACCATCCGGCTGACGCCCGGCGTCTCGACGAGCCGGCTGATCGAGAAAATACGACAGACGTAACGCCGCTCGTTGCGCCGTAACGCCCCACGGCGGTTCCCATGACGATGTCACTGATCTCAGACGACCTGTTTCAGGTACGCGACCATGTGCATGCCGCGCCAGGCCGCGGTTCACCTTCCATGGTGCTGACCGGCTTCGCGGAAGCCGCCAAAGCGCCCCTGCTCGCCCTGCTGCTGCATCAACCCGCGCGCCCGGTTGTCATCGTCACCGCGCAGGAAGAGCAAGCCGCCCGGCTGGCCGATGACCTTCAGGCGTTATTGATGCTCCAAACGGCCGGCCGGCCGGATTCCCTCCCGGTCGTCCAACGGCTGCCGGCGCGGACGGCCGACGACCTCACAAGTTACCCTCGAGTGGCCGCCCTGCTGGCGCTGCTTGAGGAGCCGGCGGCTTGCGTGGTGACCACGCCGGCGGCGTTGCGCCGCCCGTCGGCGTCGCGCCAATGGCTGCGCTCCTCCCTCATCACGCTCGAGACCGGGAGCAAGATCGACCGGGACGCGCTGCTTCGGCGGTTCGTCGATCTGGGCTATCAACCGGCCGTCAACGTGGATCAACTGGGGCAGTTCGCCGCCCGCGGCGGCGTGATCGACTATTTTGATCCGTCCGGCGGAACGCCGGTCCGCGTCGAGCTGGCGCCGGGCGAGGCGGCCGATCGAATCGAATCGTTGCGCACATTCGACCCGGCCACTCAGACGTCGCTGGCGCACCTTCCGCGGGCCCGGATCACCCCGGCGCACGAGTTGATCCCGGACGAAGAACCCACGACGAACTACCTCCCCCCCGACACGCTGCTCATCTTGGATGAACCGTCCTTGCTCATCAGGGAGACCGACGAACCTGGCCAGGCCGCGCCGCCCCTGAGCTGGCCGGCCGTTCTTGACGCCACGCGCGGATTGAGCCGCCTGGCCCTTGCGTCCCTCGGCCTTGACGCCACGGACGGCGGCCCGGCCGCCGCAACGATCCGGGTCGTCGCCACGGCGTTGCAGGCCGAGGGATTGGCCGTGGCCGGCACTCCCTGGACCGCCACGCTGGAACGGCTCAAATCGCTGGCGGCCGAACAGCGGGTGCTGGTGTTGGCGCACAGCCACCCGCAACAGCAACGGCTGCTCGAGTTGCTGCACGAGGAGGGATTGACGGCCGATCGCTGGGCTCCCCGCCCGCTGCTGCACCCCGACCCGCCGCGCGGGCTCTGGGTGGCCGTGGGCGCGCTCTCGGCCGGCTGCCGGCTGCGCGAAGCGGGTTGGTGGCTCTTGACGGAAGAGGAGCTCTTCGGCAAAACGGCCAGGGAGCGGCCGCTCAAGCCCTCGCGCCGGGCCAAGCTGGCCGCCATGCTCTCCTCAATGGAAGAGCTCAAGCTCGACGGCTATGTGGTGCACCTGCGCCATGGGATCGGCCGCTACCAGGGGCTGAAGCGGCTCTCGATCGGCGGCTTCGACAGCGATTTTCTCGAGCTATTGTACGCCGGCGGCGACAAAGTGTATGTGCCGCTCGACCGGCTCGACTTGGTTCAAAAATATATCGGCGTGGAAGGCAGCCATCCGCGCCTTGATCGGCTGGGCGGCACGGCCTGGGTTCGCGCCACTAAGCGGGCCAAGAAAGCGGTCGAAAAGCTGGCGAAGGATCTGCTCGATCTTTATGCGGTCCGCTCGATCGCCGCGGCCCACGCCTGTTCCGCCGACGGGCCCGAGGCGCGGGCGTTCGCCGCGGGCTTTGAGTATGAAGAAACGCCCGATCAGCTCCGGGCCATCGACGAGGTCGGCCGGGCGCTGGAGCGGCCCCATCCGATGGATCTGCTGGTCTGCGGCGACGTCGGCTACGGCAAGACGGAAGTCGCCATGCGGGCCGCCTTCAAGGCCGTCATGGACGGCAAGCAGGTCGCGGTCCTGGTGCCGACCACCCTGCTCGCCCAACAGCATGCCCGGACGTTTGCCCGGCGCTTCGCGCCCTTCCCGGTGCGCGTGGAGGAGGTCAGCCGATTTCGCTCGTCGGCCGCGCTGAAGGAGATCCGGCGCGAGCTCGCGGGTGGGAACGTGGACCTTGTCATCGGCACCCACCGGCTGCTGCAGCGGGATATCCAATTCCGCGACCTCGGCCTGCTGATCATCGATGAGGAACACCGGTTCGGCGTACGCCAGAAGGAGCGGATTAAAACGCTCAAGCAATCGATCCACTGCCTGACGCTGACCGCCACGCCGATCCCGCGCACGCTCCAGATGAGCCTCCTGGGCGTGCGCGACTTGAGCTTGATCGAGACGGCGCCGCCCGACCGGCTCGCCGTGCAGACCCGGCTGGTGCCGTTCGATCAAGAGCTGATCCGTTCGGCCATCCGCTTCGAGCTGGCGCGAGGCGGCCAATGCTTCTTCATCCACAACCGCATCCAGGAACTGGAAGCGATCGGGCGCCTGCTCGCCGAGCTGGCGCCGGAGGCGCGCATCGTCATGGCGCATGGTCAGATGCGGGCCGCGCAACTCGATGCGGCGATGGAGCGGTTTCTCGGCGGACGGGCCGACGTGCTGCTCTCGACCGCCATCGTCGAATCGGGCCTCGATATCCCGCACGCCAATACGATCATCATTCACCGGGCCGACCGGTTCGGGCTGGCCGATCTCTATCAACTGCGCGGGCGGGTCGGCCGCTCGGCGGTGCAGGCCTTCGCCTATCTCATCGTGCCCGACGAGTCCGGCCTCTCGTCGGCCGCGCGGGCGCGGCTGGAGGCGATCCGGGACTTTACCGAGCTGGGCGCCGGCTTCAAGATCGCCGCGCGCGATTTGGAAATCCGCGGCGCGGGCAACCTGCTCGGCCCCCAGCAATCGGGGCAAATCGCCGCCATCGGCTACGAGCTCTACCTGCAATTTCTGGAGGAAGCGGTGCGCGCGCTGCGCGGCGAGCCGGCCCGGCCCGCGGTCGAGCCGACGCTGGCGCTGAAGCTCTCCGCCTATCTGCCCGAGGAGTATGTCGCCGACGGCCACCAACGGCTCGCCTTCTACAAACGGCTCGCCTCGGCGCCGGACGACGCCGCCCTCGAGCGGCTGAAGGCGCAATTGACCGATCAATTCGGCTCCCCGCCGGCCGAGGCGGTCCGGCTGCTGGAGGTCATGTCGCTCCGGTTGCTCGCCAAGCGGCTGGGGCTGCAAAAAATTGAAACGACCGCGTCGGGCGCGGCCCTGCACGTCGATCCCCACCACCCGCTTTCCCCCGACGGGCTGACACGGCTGATCGCCGCGGCCGGCCCGCGGCTGCGCTTCCTGGATCAATGGACGATCACGCTCCGCTACCCGGACGAGTCCTGGGCGTCGTTGGGGCCGCTGCTGCGCGCCGACTTGCGGACCCTGCTGGGCTGTGATACAACCTGACGCAGATGCGCCGCATTCTCGTTGTCGTCCTCGTATTGTCGTGCGTCGGCCGGGCCGCGGCGGAGCCGGTGATCATCGACCGCATCGCCGCCGTCGTCAATCAGGACATCATTACGTTGAGCGACGTGCAGGAAGCGCTGCTGCAGCCGGGGGCCGCGCCGGGACAACTGCCGGCCGATCCCGCCGCGGCCGAGCGCCGGCTCACGCCGGAGGCCCTCCAGCAGCAGCTCCGGCTCCTGATTGAAGAGCGCCTGCATGCGCAGGCCGCCGAGCAGCGCGGCCTGACCGTCACCGAGCTCGAGCTCGGCCAGGCGCTCGATGACATTAAGTCGCGCAACCAGTTCACGTCGGACGAGCAGTTGGCCGCGGCGCTGGCGGCGGAGCGGCTGACCCTGGACCAATACCGGGAGCGGCTGCGGCGCGAAATTCTCGTCGCCAAACTGGTCAACCGGGAAGTGCGCGCGCACCTGGTCGTCTCCCCCGAAGAGTTGCGGCGGTACTACGACCAACACGCCGACGAATTCTCGCTCCCCACGCGCGTCAAGCTTCGGCAGATCGTCTTCCTGGCCCCCGAAGACTCGCCGGCTCGCGTCCAGAAGCGAACCAAGGCGCTCGGCGTGTTGGAGCAATTGCGGAACGGGGCGGACTTCGAACGGCTGGCCCGCCTCCATTCGGACGGACCGGAAGCGAAAGACGGGGGAGCACTGGGGTGGTTCGCTCAAGGGGCCCTGATTCCCGCCTTGGACCAGGCGGCCTTCGCGCTGCCGGAGGGCCGCGTCAGCGAGCTCATCGAGACGCCGGCCGGATACCATCTGCTTGTCGTGGAGGAGCGGGAGGGTCGCCAGAAGCGCCCTTTCGAGCAGGTCGAGCAGGCGCTGCGAGACCGGCTGCTGGAAGAGAAGATGCGCCGCCGCTATGAGGAATGGACGCTGGAGCTGCGCCGGAACGCGTTTGTGGACATCCGATGGTGATCTGCTATACTGAAAACGTTTGACCTGACTGCGGGGAGGTGTCCGATGCGCACAGCGATTCAGATGCTGACCGTTGCCGGCGTGATGGCGATCGGTTCGCTGCCGGCCTGGGCTCAGGAAAGCTTGCCCGAGAGCCCGCCGCCGGCGTTGGAGCAGACGGACACGGCCACGGACGCGCCCACGACGGACCAGCCGCCGGCGGATCAATCCGCCACCGCGCCGGCCGACAGCCCATCCCCCGCTCCGGAAGGGGGACCGCCCACCCAGGCCGCCGGCGCCGAGTTTCAAGCCGGCCTGTCGGCCTACCAGAAACAGGATTTTGCCGCCGCCGCCGAGAACTTCGAATCGGTGGTTCGCACCGATCCTGAATCCGCCGACGCCTATTTTTACCTGGGCTATTCGCTCTACAAGCTGAAACGCTTCGACGAATCGCGGCTGGCCTTCGCCCAGGCCTACGAGCTGCAAACCGATTACCGCCCGCCGTTGTCCCGGCAATAAGTTCAAGCCGGGGCGCCGGGCGGCGCCGATTCAGGCCTCCGGCGACACGGCCTTCCGGCTCGCCGCCGGCGGATTGGCGCGCAGGAATTCCTGGTAGGTCCTGACCTGATTGCGTCCGGCCAGCTTGGCATGGTAGAGCGCCTTGTCGGCCGCGTCGATCAGGGCGTCCTTCCTCGCCGCGTCGGCGGGATAGCCGGCGACGCCGATACTGATCGTGCAGGCGAGCGGCCCCGAGGGCCCGGCAAAGGCATGCCGCGCGATCTTCGCCCGCAGCCGCTCCGCCACGATCACGGCGCCGTCCGTCGCCGTTTCCGGCAGAATCAGGGCAAACTCTTCGCCGCCGTACCGCGCGGCGCAATCAATGGCGCGGATGCCGGCGCGGATCATCTCCGCCATGCCTTTCAGCACGGCGTCGCCGGCCAGATGGCCGTGCTCATCGTTGACGCGCTTGAAGTCATCCAGATCGATCAATGCCAGCGAGAACGCGTGTTGATAGCGCTGGCTCCGCTCAATTTCATGGGAGAGCCGCTGATGAAATTCACGATGGTTGATCAAGCCCGTCAGCCCGTCGGTCAGGGCGCGCTGCCAGATCTCATCAAAGAATTTGATCTTCAGGATCGCCACCGCGGTTTGATTGGCCAGCGTCATCAGCAGCGCCTCATCCTGCTCAGTATAGGGGGCGCCGTCCTGTTTGTTGGCGATGCTGATCCCGCCGATGATCGTGCCGTCGCGCAGGCGCATGGGCACGCTGAGAAAATTTCGAATCGGCGCGTGATCCTGAGGCAATCCGGCCGATCGCGGGTCGCGTCCGATCGCTTCCAAGCGCACGGGCTTGCCCTCCCGCAGCACGGCGCCCAGCAAGCCGACGCCCCGGGGATGATCGGCCAACGGATAGCGTTGCGCATCGACGCCGGCGTGTTTGAACCGCCTGATTTCCTTCGTCTCGGCGTCCATGAGGTAGAGCGCCGACAGCTCGGATGGAATCAACTGGCGGGGCAGCTCGACCAGCCGCTCCATGAGCTGCTCCATCTCTTCTTCTTCCAACATCCGCGCCGCCGCCGTGTTGAGCACAGTCAGTTGCGTATTTCGGGCCTGCTCCGCCTTGATCGATTCGCCGATGGAACGGACCATTCCATTGAACGTCTCGGCGAGCGTGGCCAGTTCGTCCCGGCCGGGAATCCGCACCTGCACGCCGTAATTGGCCCTGGCGATTTGCCGAGAGGCTTCGTCCAAGCGGCGCAGCCGCCGCAAGAACATCCAATGGAATCCCACAAACAGCATGAGCAGCAGCACCAGCACGCCGGCCGAGCCGATCAGCCGCACATCCTGCATAATCGCGCGAATCAAGAACTCTTCCTGCCCCAACGGGCGATGGCTTTCCAGCGCCGCCATCACCGCGCGGCCGGCCATGATGGGGGACATCGTTTCCAACCCCGCCCCTTTTCCGGCCATCACATCCGTCCCCTCCATGGCGAAGGAGGCTTTTCCGCCGGCCAACACCTCGAGAATGCGCTGCCGCTCGTCCGGACCGGGTTGAATCTCGATCCCGGCCGGCGCCACGGCCACCATCTTCCCGTCGCGGTCATACAGCGCCAGCATCTCGTATTGGGGGCGTTGCCGATGGACCAGCGCCAGGATCCTGGGGGCGGACTCGGAGAGGGGCACACCCTTCGCCTCTTCGAATTGCTGCTGAACGATGCCCGTTAAAATCAGGCTGTCCTCCACATACTGCTGCAAGATCGCCTCGCGCAGGTCGTGCTGGAAGAACCATAACAGCAACGAGACGATCAGCGCGGACGGGACGATCAGCAGCAGCACGAGTTTGGCCTGCAAGCTCCAAAGCAGCTTCCAGGATGAGGGGCGAAGCGACATGGCGAGAACCTAGAATGGAACGAGCGCGGAGTTCATGTATGCCCTTCTCACAAGTGTAACAGTTGCCGCTTTGCTGTCAACCGGTGAAATTGACTGTGTTTCCGGTTTGTTGTAAAGTGCGTTCGACGAAGATCTCGACGAAAGAGCCGCTGTCCGTCATGGCTGAACCGCTGCTGACCATATCGAATCTGTCGACGCAATTTCCGGCCGAAGAAGGCCCCATGCGCGCGGTTGACGGCGTGAGCTTGCAGGTGGGCGCCGGCCGCATCGTGGGTCTCGTCGGCGAGTCCGGCTGTGGCAAAACGATGACGGCGCTCTCGGTCATGCGGATCGTCCCCCCGCCCGGCCGGGTGGTCGGCGGGTCGATCCGTTTTCAGGGCGAGGAGCTGCTGTCCCTGTCCGAGCGGGAGATGCAGCGCGTGCGGGGACGCCGCATCGCCATGATCTTCCAGGAGCCCATGACGGCGCTCAATCCGGTTCTGACCGCCGGCGAGCAGGTGGCCGAAATGCTCCGCCATCATTTGCAGATGAGCCGAACCGACGCAAGGTCGCACACCATCGAATTATTCCGCCAGGTGGGCATGCCGTCGCCGGAAGAACGGTTTCGCGCCTATCCGCACCAACTGAGCGGCGGCCTGCGCCAGCGGGTGATGATCGCCATGGCGATTTCCTGCCGCCCCGCGCTGATCTTCGCGGACGAGCCGACCACGGCGCTGGACGTCACGATCCAGGCCCAGATTCTGACGCTGCTGCGGCGGCTTCAGCGGGAGCTGGGGCTCTCGCTGGTGTTGATCTCGCATGATCTGGGCGTGATCGCCGAAATGGCGGATGACGTCGCGGTGATGTACGCCGGCCGGATCGTGGAGCAGTCGCCAACCGCCCGGCTGTTCGCCAATCCACTCCATCCCTACACGCAGGGGCTGCTCCACTCGCTGCCCCAGCGGGCCCCCCGGGACCGGAGGCAACGGCTGGTGGCGATTCCCGGCGCGGTGCCGAAGCTCTCGGCCCTTCCGTCCGGCTGCAAGTTCCACCC
>JBFMAJ010000075.1:0-8991 GCA_040755775.1 Nitrospirota bacterium | reverse complement strand
GGGCCCGTCCGCGTGGACGGGTCCGCCCGCGGCCGCTAGGCCGGTAGGGCCGATTCCTTGTCGGACTCCCGGGCCGGCGCCGCCTGTTCGGGCTTGGGATCTTCCAGCAACATCTCGTTGATGGCGCCGCCGGCGGGCACCATGGGGTAGCAATTCTCGTTCGGATCAACCACCATGTCCACGATGATCGGCCGGCGGTCGCGGAACGCCTCCGCCAGCGCCGGCTCTACGTCGGCCGGCGTCGCGGCCCGCAATCCCCTCAAGCCGTAGGCCTCCGCCAATTTCACGTAATCGGGCGAATGGTCCAGCCGGCTGCTGGAATAGCGGCCGCCGTAGAAGGTCTGCTGCCACTGGCGCACCATGCCGTGGAAGCCGTTATTGATGATGATCACTTTGACGGGCAGGTTGTAGGCCGCGGCGGTCGCCAGTTCCTGCAGATTCATCTGAAAGCTGCCGTCTCCGACGATCGCCACCACCAGCCGGTCCGGAAAGGCCTTCTGGGCGCCGATCGCGGCCGGAAACCCGTAGCCCATGGTGCCCAATCCGCCGGAATTCAGAAAGGTTCGTGGGCGCAGGAATTTATAGAATTGGGCCGTCCACATCTGATGCTGTCCGACGTCGGTGGCGATGATGGCGTCGCCCCGCGTCAATTCGCTGATCTTCTCGATCACGTACTGCGGCTTGATGGTGTCGCCCGACGGGCGGTAGGCCAGCGGATGCTCCGCCCGCCACCGCTCGATCTGCTCGAACCATGGCTTGCGCAGATCCTTGAGATCCCCGTTGCCCCGGGCCCGCACCATCTGGTTGAGATCCCGCAGCACATGCTTGACGTCGCCCACGATCGGCACGTCCACGTGGATATTCTTGCGGATCGACGTCGGATCGATGTCGATGTGGATGATTTTGGCGTGCGGGACGAAGGCGTCGATTTTGCCCGTGACCCGGTCGTCAAAACGGGAGCCCACGGCGATCAGCAGGTCGCAATGGTGCACGGCCATGTTGGTGGCGTAGGCGCCGTGCATGCCCAGCATGCCCAACGAGAGCGGGTGGCTGCCCGGAAAGCCCCCCAGGCCCATCAGCGTCATGGTGACGGGGATCTGCGTCAGCTCCGCCAGTTCCCGCACTTCCTCCGCGCCATCGGAATTGATGACGCCGCCGCCGATGTAGAGAATCGGCCGGCGGGCCTTCAAAATCGCATCGGCCGCCTGCTTGATCTGCCACTTGTTCCCTTTATAGTTGGGATTGTAGCCGCGGATATAGACGCTTTCCGGGTAGATGAACTCGGCTTTGGCCATGCTGACGTCTTTGGGCAGATCGATCAGCACCGGCCCCGGCCGGCCCGTCGTGGCGATATAAAACGCCTCCTTGATCGTGGCCGCCAGGTCGGCCACGTCTTTGACCAGAAAGTTATACTTGGTGCAGGAGCGGCTGATGCCGACGATGTCCGCCTCCTGGAAGGCGTCGTTGCCGATCATTGATGTGGAGACTTGGCCGGTAAAGACGACGATCGGGCAGGAGTCCATCCAGGCGTTGACCAGGCCCGTCACCGTATTCGTCGCGCCGGGGCCCGAGGTGACCAGCGCCACGCCGGCGCGCCCCGTCGCCCTGGCGTAGCCTTCCGCCATGTGGACGGCGGCTTGCTCATGGCGGACCAGGACCAGCTCGACTTCCTTTTCCCCGTACAGCACGTCGAAGATTTTCAGGACGACCCCGCCGGGAAGGCCGAAGACCGTTTTGACCCCTTCCCGCCGAAGCGATTCGATGAAAATTTCTGCGCCGGTCAGCATCGCCCTAGTCCATTCGCCATTCCCGCTCGAATGGCGTACAATAGATACACTGCTAGAAACGACCCACGATAGCACAGCCGCTCTTCGCAAGTCAACTTGAAAAACCTTTAGGATTCAAAACCTTGGAAGGATCTTGCTGCGTGAAACAGCAAATAAAATGCCTCGAAACGACGGCCGGAGCGCCTATCGTTCGATGCGATCGCCCGGCTGAACGACCTCCGCGCTGGTGATCAACAGCGCCGTGGCCGTCTCCGCCCGCACGCTCAGGACTTCCAGCTCCCCGACCTGGCGATCCGGCAACCGGACATTGGCGATCGGCGCGTAGCCGGGCGCTTTCTCTCCACGCCTGAAAATCCGGAATCGATCCCCGGCCATCACGCCCGCGGCCTCCCCGACGTCGATATAGACGATATCGAACTGGCCGTTCAGATGACGCTGATCCAGCACCTCCAACACCACGCCGATCATAGGCTCCGGGGACCGTTCCACCACGGTCGGCATCGGCACCGCCTCCATGGCGCGAGTCGGCATGATGGGATCGCCCGGCTCGATCGCGGTGTACGACTTCAGGACGATCGCCGTCGACACCGAGTTGACCTGTTGAACCTGGACTTCGCCAAGAATCTGGATGAGATCGCCCACGCGCCGGCGGCTCACCGGATGGATGACCCGCTTGATCCGCCGATAGACGGTATACCGGCCATCGGGTTCCAAGGCTCCCCCTTTGGCAAGCAGATAGATACGGTCAAGCTCGCCGAGAAGAATGCGGTATTCGGGAGTGCCGACCACTCTGCCGGCCACGGGCAGTTCCTTCGCGATATAGCCGCTCGAAACGGCCAAAATCTCCTTCGATTGGGTGGGCGGCGGCGGCAACACTTCGAACGAGGGCGCTTGTTCCCCGGGCAGCACCTCTTCCTCGGCCACCATCGGCTCCTCGGCCTCCGGCTCGACCGGCGGCTCCATCATCGGGGGCTCTTCCATCGGCGCCTCTTCTTCCGCCATCTCCATCGGCGCTTCGTCGGCCGGCGGCGCGGCCTCGGCCAATTCCGCCGGCTGTCGACCCGGCAAGGCTAAAACGTTGCCGGGGAAGATCAGATCTGGATTCGTCACGGAGGGATTCACATCCCACAGCCGCGGCCAGAAAAAGGGATCGGTCAAGAATTCGGATGAAATGGACCAGAGCGAGTCGCCGGGCTGCACAGTGTAGGTCGTGGGCGGCGGGGCCGCCTCGCCCTGCGCGATATCGGATGGTTCCGGAGATGGTTCAGCCGGCGCCTCTTCCACCGGGGCTGTTGCCTCTTCCATCGGCATGGAGGCCGGCGTCTCTTGCGCCGCGGCCGGCTCGTCCACGGGGGCGGATTCGGCGGCCGGCTCCTCAACAGCCGACGCGGCCGAGTCCAATGCCGCTTCGCCTGCCTCCATCCGTTGCTCCACCCGGTCTTGAAGCGACTGGGCCGATGCCGAACCTGGGGCGGTCACGCACACCAGTCCGCAGACCAACACGATCAGCACAGCATTGCGCGTGAATGGGGCTACGTGCACCACCATCGAGAACCTCCTCCCGCAGGGCGCGGCATCACCGCCGAATTCGTCGCTATCCCTGTAAGATAACAGAGAAAAAGGAATTGTCAATATTTTCGTCCCGTGCTATGCTGGCGGCTCGCATGGCCGTGTTCGCCCCTCCGATTTCGCTGAGCCATGGGCTCAAGCTTCAGGGCAGCTCGCTCTGGATGGATGCGACCCGTCCTCAAGCGCTCTCCTTCGTCTCCCATGCCCATGGCGATCACTTCGCCCGGCACAAGCGAATCATCTGCTCACCCCCGACGGCGCGCTTGATCGGCCATCGGGTGAGCCGCGCCGCCCTGGAACCGCATCCCTACCGCGAGCCCTTCGATCTGGATCATCTGCGGCTGGAGCTGCGCTCGGCGGGCCACATGCTCGGCTCATCGCAGTTGCTGATCGAATCGGGCGGGCGGCGGATCGTCTATACCGGCGACTTCAAGCTTCGTCCCAGCCTGACCGCGGAGCCGGCGGAAATTCTTCCCTGCGACACGCTGGTGATGGAATGCACCTTCGGCAAGCCGCACTACCGCTTCCCCGACCGCGCGGCGGTCGTCCAGAAACTCGTCGCGTTCATTGAGCGCGCCATCGAGGAGCGGCAGGTGCCCGTCTTATTTGCGTATCAAATGGGCAAGGGGCCGGAGATCGCCAAATTGCTCAATGGCCTGGGCTACGCCGTCGCCGTGGCGCCGCAAATGCACGCCGTCATCGAGCACTACCGGGAGCTCGGCGTTCGCTTCCCGCGGTGCGAGGTGATGAACGGCGGCAATTATTACGGTAAAGTGCTGATGCTGCCGCCCTACCTGCGGCGCGCGCCCATGATGGCCCGGCTGCCCCGCCGGCGCACGGCCATGCTGACCGGCTGGGCGATGGATGGAGACGTGCTCCAGCGCTACGGCGTGGACGAGGCGATCCCGCTGTCCGATCATGCCGACTTCGACGAGCTGGTGGACTATGTGCGCCAGGCCGGCCCGTCGCAGATTTTCACGCTGCACGGTCCACCGGAGTTTGCCGCGCATCTCCGGAGCCTCGGCTACCGGGCGGAGCATCTGGAGCCGCGGTCGCAGCTCCACTTGTGGGATGATTGACCGGCAATCAGGCCGGAATTAACTGCAGCGTTAGCTTTCTTTCGCGCGGCCCGTCGAACTCGATTAAAAAGACCGATTGCCACGTCCCGAGCAGCAACCGCCCGTTGTGGATGGAGAGTGTTTTTGAGGCGCCGATGACGGCCGCCTTGATATGGGCGTGCGCGTTGCCATCCGGATGGGCATAGTCCGGATTGACCGGCACTAGACGATCCAGCGCGCCCAGCAGGTCATGAACGAGCCCCGATTCCGCCTCGTTGACGAGGATGGCGGCCGTCGTATGCAGCACCGTCAAATGGCACAGACCCGCTTGAATGCCGGCAGCCTGGATCTCGTGATTCACCTGTTTGGTGATGTTGACCAACTCCTCCCGCCGCCCCGTCTTGATCGACAATTCCCGCACTACGGCGTCAGTTTCCATCGCTCAACTCCACATAGACGGCGCCGTCCTTGACGACGACCGGATAGGTTTTGACGGCGAAGGCGGTGCGGTTGGTCGACCGGCCGGTCGTCAGATCGAACTGCCAACCGTGCCGCGGACAGGTGATCAGCGTGCCCTTGAGCGGGCCGCTCGCCACCGGGCCGCCCTCATGGGGGCAGCGGTTGCGGATCGCATAGTAGCGGCCGCCAATATTGAACACCGCCAGCCCGATCCCGCCCAGCGCCAGCGATTTCATCTGGCCGGGCAATAACTCCGCTTGAGCGGCGATTTTAATCTGGCGGGACATTTACCCTGAGGCGACAGCCGAAGGGTGATGATGTTTCAACATCATTGGTCTTCGCTTCGCTCAGACCATTTTTCATGGCTACACCGCCATGAAAAATGCCGAAGGGGGGATTTGAACCCCCACGGGGTCACCCCCACTACGCCCTGAACGTAGCGTGTCTGCCAGTTCCACCACTTCGGCCTTTTCTTCCGCAAAATACCGCGCGTATCGTATCAAAGGGGCGTCGATGAGTCAATGAATGGGCGATGCGCCGACCATTCTTTTCCATGCTATGCTGGATTCACCATGCTGAAACGCCTCCTGCTCGCCCTCAGTGACGCCGCATGGGCGCGGCGCATCGTTGCCCGTGCGCCCATCGCCCGTCACATGGCCCGCCGCTTCGTGGCCGGCGAAACGCTGGACGACGCGGTCGCCGCGATCCGCGCGTTGAACGCGAGCCGGATGGGGGCCACCGTCGATTGCCTCGGCGAGCACGTCCGCTCATCGGCCGATGCCATTCGCGCCGCGGACGGCTATCTGGCCGCCATCGACCGGCTGGCCGGCGAGCGGCTCGACGCCAACGTCTCGCTCAAGCTGACGCAACTGGGCCTTGATCTCGACGAAACTGTATGTCTGACGCAGATGCGCCGCATTCTTTCGCGCGCCGGCGAGCACGACATGTTCGTCCGGATCGACATGGAAAGCAGTCGCTACACCGAGCAGACGCTGGCAATCTGCCGCGCCCTGAATCGGGAATTTGGCCGAGACCGCGTCGGCGTCGTCATCCAGGCGTATCTGCACCGAAGCGGGCAGGATTTGGAGGCGTTGCTGGCCGAAGGGATCCGGGTCCGCCTCTGCAAGGGCGCCTATCTGGAGCCGCCGGAGTTGGCCTCTCCCAGGAAATCAGACGTCGACGCCAACTACGTGCGCCTTGCCCGCCGATTGATGCAAAGCGCGGCGCAGGGGCTGTATCATGCCATCGCCACGCATGATCAGCGGATGATCGCCGCGGCGATCGGCGAGGCCACGCGGCTCTCGCTACCGAAGGATCGATTTGAATTTCAGATGCTCTACGGCATCCGGCGGAGCCTCCAGCGGCAGCTGGTCGCCGACGGCTACCGCGTGCGGATCTACGTGCCGTACGGCACGGAGTGGTATCCCTACCTCATGCGTCGATTGGCAGAACGGCCGGCCAATTTCTGGTTCTTTTTGACGCAATTGATTCGGCGATAGCGTAGGGGCGCAGCAGGCTGCGCCCCTACAATTCACATTGCCGCCTGATACACCGTCACGGTACGAATCGGCCGATAACGCATCTTGGCGTCGCGCAGCGCTGGCAGGCCGCTGTCATCCATCGCGTTGATCACGGCATAGGCCGTGAACTCCCGGCACCATTCGCGAAACAGCCACGGCCCCAAGCCCGGGCGGCGCGGATCGGCCACTTCATGGAGTACGACCATGGCATCGTTGGTCAACGGCGCGCCGACCGCATAAGCCGCGATCTCCCCCTCCACCCGGGCGACGCGGACGGCCAATCCCCAGTCGGCCGCGTGGGCCAGCGCCTGCCAATGGGCGTAAAAACTGTCGGATAACAAGGCCGCCCCATAGCCATCCGCGGAATCTTTTGGCTCTTTGAGCCGCCGCCACGCCGCAAACAGGCGCAGGCAGTCGGCGAGATCGGCCGGCTGATAGGGCGCATAGACCGGCTGGAACCGCCGCTCGGCCTGGTTGCAGTTCCACCGGTGGCTTTTATATTGATCCCCGCGCAACTGCGCCAGCGTCAGCCGGTCATAGAGGTACTCCTCCCCTTGAGGCCGGCAGCGGAGCCCGGACGCTTCCAGTGGCCGGCATTGTTCCTCGCTCAACCGTTCGATCCGCGCGCCAACCGCGCCATTGCGCCCCTGCAACCACCGCAGCAACTCCCGGCAGGCCCCGGCAAAGGAGGCGTCCGGGCCGGCGACGGGAGGAACGGGGGCAAACCAGAGGCCGCCCTGCTCGGCGAGAAGCGCCGTGCCCCCCTTCAGCACCAGCCACGAAAACGCCATCAACGGCTCCCACATTGCGACGGTTGCGGGATGGCCAGCCGAGAACTCCGAATCTACGCTCTCCGCTAAAAAAGCTTGCAGGCGATGCCAGCCCGCCCGGTCGTCCGGAGCAACCGGCTGGAGATTGGCCTCGCCCGGCAAGAGCTCCCGGCGCCACGGGGTCTCCAGGGGCTCCAGCGCCCACACGTGGTCTTGAAATCGGCCGACCAGATCGGGATGGCGGGCCAACAGCGATCGTCCATCGGGGGAGTTCAGTTGGCGGGCAACGTCGGCGGAGAGCGCAAGCGGCGCCAGTGGCTCCGCCTCCTCGCGCAGATAGGGGCACAAGCGGTCCCACCCCAGCAGCACGCCTGCGCCCCGCGGCGGGCGCATCAGCGCAAAGGGATAGAGGCGGCAATCGAGCGGCCGCGCGTCATAAATCGTGCAGCGATGGGTTCCAGGGTCAAACGCGGGACAGATGTAGCCGTCGCCATGAGGATGAGGGATCAGCTCAATCCGGCTGCCCACCTGATTGGGAAAGGCCGCGGTCGGCACGCCGTGCGCGACGGCCTGCGCGATTTCCGTCTCGGTGAAATAGGGGCGCAACGGGCTGTCCTTGGCCGGAAAACGGCAGCAGACATCGCAGCGGAGGCAGCGGGCGTTGGGAACCGCCTGTGGAAGCTCGATCGGCATGAAGCCCATTGTATCGTGAGTGCAACGCTCGATACAAATGCGATAGAATGAGCGGCCAATGTTGGGCTGGACCATGCGACGGGGTCTTCAATGGAAGGTGATCCTCACGATCGTGGGGGTCGGCATACTGCCGCTGGCGACGGGGCTGCTGTGGGCCGGCCTCTACGGCCGGTCGGCCCTCGTTAATGCGTCCGGCGAGAAGTTCACCGAATTGGCCAAGCTGCTGAGCAGCCATATCGATTTCATCATCGATCGCGAAATCCACGAAGCGCAAAGCCTTGCGCTCTCCGAAGAGCTGCGCGCCGCCGTCATTCGTTCCAACGAGACGCCGGCAAAGGCGCCCGGTGCCGTGCCGGCCTCGGTGGCCGCGTCGCGCTATTTGAGCGCCTATCAAACGCTGAAACAGGAAGAATACGACTGGATCATCGCCACCGACCGCCATGGACGGGCCGTTGCCACCACCCGGCCGCTGCCGCAGTCGAGTTTCTCGCATGAAACCTGGTGGCGGGCCGCCTACCGTGAGGGAAGGGGGGCCGTCTATATCCGAGACCTTTTGGAGCGTGACGCGGACCATCCGGTGCGAATCGAGCTGGCGCTGCCGATCCTGGATCAGGAACGATCCGAGGCCATCGGCGTCATCAAATTTCTCCTGAACGATCTGGAGCTGGACCAGATTCTGGGCGAGGTCAAGGCCGGCGCCACCGGCCACGCCATGCTGGTCGGGGCGGACGGCCGCGTCCTGCTCTGCACCCTTCATCCGCCGGCGTCGCATCAGCCGATCGCCTTCCTGTCGACCCACGCGGCGGGCTGGGCCAAGGGGGAGAACGGCCACGGCGGCGGCTCGACGGTGGTGGCGCTCTCACCGGTACTCCAATCGTCCAACTTTAACAGGGAATCCGGCCATCCCTCCTGGTGGCTGACCGTCACTCAAGAGCGCGGCGAGCTGTTCGCGCCCATCAACCGGGCGCTGTGGGTCATCGGCGGACTGAGCGTCGGCCTCGTCGGCGCGCTGATCCTGCTCGGCGCCGCCGCCGGCCGCCGGCTGGTGCGGCCGATTTTGGCCCTGCAGCAGGGGGCCGAGGAGTTGGGGCGCGGCAACCTGGATTATCGGCTGCGGATTCAGACCCGCGACGAG